>JAESTV010000186.1 GCA_016763475.1 Roseicyclus sp. | reverse complement strand
GCATAAGTTCAGCGCCACATGCTGACCAGAAAGGCGCCTGATGTTACTCCTTGATATCGCGTTACGCGGATCAACTATTGGCCTGCTTATCCTGCTGGCGGGCCTGCTTTGGCGTGCGCCGATTGGGTGGGAGGGGCGAATCTCGATCCTGGCTGTTGCCTTGTCACAATCCGCGTTCCTACTGACCTCAGCCGCGATGCCGCTGATTTTCCCGCCGCTACTGGCGGCCAACCTGACGCTGCTGGCCAGCCTTATGCCCACCGCAATCACCTGGCTGATTGTGACAATTTTCCTTGATCCACCCGGCAGACGCTGGCCGTGGCTTGTGGCCTCATCCCTCGTATCCGTACATCTATACCTGTTTGCAACCGCACCAGAGATGGTTTTGTTTATCCCCTGTGCCACAAGCGCATTGGCCCTCTATGCCGCGCTTTTCGGACTGGCGCTCTGGTCATCCCGTGATGATCTGGTGGACTGCCGCTGCCGCGCGCGGCCGGGCTTTGCAGCCGCAATTGCAGGCCTGGGGCTTATTTTGACAAGCGCCCAGACATTTGGTTTGGCTGAGCTTGGTGAGCCGGATTATGCATTGCTGCAATCCGGCGGCACATTGGCGGTGACCTTCGCCTTTGCCGCGTGGATCCTACACCCGGATGAGGCCCGCTGGCCCGGCGCGGCGACCGAGACCGCAGCCCCGCGCCCATCCCCCACCCTGGACATCGACACCGCGCTGATGGCACGGATACGGGCCGCCATGGGCGCTGGCATTTGGCGCGAAGAAGGGCTGACCATCGGCGCCTTGGCAACTCACCTTGTGGTGCCCGAGCACCGCCTGCGCCGCGCGATCAACGCGGGCCTTGGCCATCGTAACTTCTCCAGTTTCATCAACCGCGCCCGGATCAACGCTGCGAAAGCGCAATTGACCAATCCCGAGGCCGCGGGCAGCACCATTCTGGAAGTCGCCTACGACGTCGGCTTCGCCTCTCTCGGGCCGTTCAACCGGGCGTTCCGGGCAGAGACCGGTCTAAGCCCAACAGAGTTCCGCCGCGCCGCCGGTTCTCACCCCGGTTCTCACCCCGGTTCTCACCCCGGGCCCCGCACCGATTCTGAAAAACACCCGCCGATCCCGGCAAATCTTCACTGATTTTCGAAATCAACCGGAACCAAAGGCCACGCATCCCCATCCTCAGGTCATCACGAAACTTGACCAAAGGACTATGCCATGCGCCGCCTTACCCTTGCCGCCATCACCCTCGCAGCCCTGAGCGCCCCGCTTGCCGCACAGGGTATCTTGCTGCCCTCAGTGACGTTCCCGGAGCCCGGAACCTTCTGTGGCCCGTTGCAACTTTGCGTGCCCGAGGCGACACGTGGCGGCTCACGGTAAGTCACGGTTTGTGACGGCGCCCAAGAATCAACACCCAAGGGGCCGAGACCACAGGGCAAATCGAACCGAGTCCGAAAATGTGCAATGCGCCAAATTTCTTCGGGTGAGCACAGCTATGGCTCGCCGCGCGGTGACCACAGAAAAGTACCCAGAAACGCACACCAATACCGCTCCGGCCTGACCGTGGGCGGTTTTGCCTTCCCCTCACGTTCAGACAAGCCCCCTATTGGAAGCGGACAAGATTCATCTGGGCGCGGAAACCAGCTCCCACATTCGCCCAACTGGCCCCGTGTAGAAGCATATATCCAAACCAATCGTTCCAAATGGAACCAATTGCTTCTGGATGGAAATATTCCCGTAGCTTAGCTTAGCCGGTCTTTGACCATTGGCCCAACCGTGCCGAAATCCATCTGGCCGGTGTATTTGCCTTTTAGGGCGCCCATCACACGGCCCATGTCACGGATGCTGGCAGCACCGGCCTCGGCGATGGCGGCATCAACCGCTTTGCCGACTTCTTCTTCGGACAATTGTCGGGGCAGATATTCCTCGATCACCACGATCTCGGCCAATTCCTGTTCGGCCAGCTCCAGACGCCCACCTTCTTCATAGGCACGCGCACTTTCATGGCGTTGCTTGACCATCTTGGCCATGATCGCCAGCACTTCCCCGTCATCGACGCCGTCAGAATTGCCTTTGGCCCGCGCCGCGATATCCTGATCTTTCACCGCAGCATTGATCAAACGCAGAGTGGACAGGCGCACGGTGGCCTTCTCTCGCATCGCGTCCTTGATTCCTTCGGTGATCTTTGTCCGCAAGTTCATGGTTGTGCCCGATGCATTGGAAAACTAAGGCCTGCTAGATAAGGGATCATCCGGCCCACAACAAGGCACACCTTGACCGTGCCCCGTGGGGCTCCTACACCGCTGGAAGTTTGCCCGGACCCTGCCTAAACGGAGCTGCCCCAATGAGCGACCACCCCACCGCCTGCCTTGTCCTTGCCGATGGCACCATCTTTTACGGGAAAGGCTTTGGTGCCACTGGGATGCGCGTGGCAGAGTTGTGTTTCAACACCGCCATGACCGGCTATCAGGAGATTATGACCGATCCCTCTTATGCGGGCCAGATCGTGACATTCACCTTCCCCCACATCGGGAATACCGGCACAAACGTTGAGGATGATGAGTCGGCTGCCCCTTGCGCAGAAGGCATTGTGGTGAAGTGGGACGTGACCGAACCGTCGAATTGGCGGACCCAGGCACATCTGGTGGAATGGCTGGCGCGGACGGGTCGCGTGGGCATCGGCGGCATTGATACCCGGCGTCTGACACGTGAAATCCGCCAGCAAGGCGCCCCTCACGTGGCGCTGGCCCATAACCCCGATGGCAAGTTCGACATTGAGATGATGGTTGCCGCCGCCCGTGGGTTTTCCGGGCTTGAGGGCCTCGATCTGGCGAAAGATGTCACCTGCGCCCAGAGTTACCGCTGGGATGAGATGCGGTGGGCTTGGCCCGAAGGGTACAGCAAACGTGACGGCGTGAAACGTGAAGGTGTGGCACCCAAGGTTGTGGCGCTCGATTTCGGTGCGAAACGCAACATTCTGCGCTGTTTGGCGTCAGCCGGTATGGACGTCACTGTCATGCCCGCGACCGCAACGGCGCAAGAGGTTCTGGCGCAATCACCGGACGGCGTGTTCCTGTCCAACGGCCCGGGTGATCCGGCGGCAACCGGCGAATATGCGGTGCCGATGATCAAAGGTGTATTGGCGGCAGATATCCCGGTTTTCGGCATCTGCCTTGGCCACCAGATGCTGGCGCTCGCCCTTGGGGCCAAGACCATCAAGATGAACCACGGTCACCATGGGGCGAACCATCCGGTGAAGGATTTGACCACCGGCAAGGTTGAGATCACGTCGATGAACCATGGCTTCACGGTTGACAGCCAGACCCTGCCCGAAGGTGTGTCGGAAACCCACATCAGCCTGTTTGACGGTTCAAATTGCGGCATCGCGGTTGCGGGAAGGCCAATCTTCTCGGTCCAGCACCATCCCGAGGCCAGCCCCGGCCCCCAAGACAGCTTCTACCTGTTTGAGCGGTTCGCCAAAGCCGTCCGTAAAGGTGCCAAAACCCCCGCCTGAAACGAAATTCCGGCACGGCGCGCAACATGTTTACGATTTGTTAACCAATGTTACCGGACAAAGGAGGCTGGACGGCAACCAACTTGGACAGGGGGGACCGGCATTTGGACGGGAACCCTTCCCATTCCACCATCGCTTCGACAGCGGGGCAAACCGCTGAGCATCACGGCCTTACGGGCCAACTTACACGTGTTGTTCCCGAAGGTGCGGAGCACCGGATTCAGCCACGTGATGAGGCCGAACAGCTTTGCGACCTCCTACTGGTGCGCGGGTTGGTCACCCAGGCGCAAATAGAGGCGGCCATATCTGCACGTCGGGGCACAACTCTGTCGCTTGGTCAGGTCCTGACCACCCAGGGCGCCATCAGCGAAGCAGAGCGTCTGTCCGCATTGGCCCATATCGGCAACGTCGGAATCGCGGACCTCTCTGAGCGGCCACCCGATCCCACCCTTGCATCCTATCTCCCGGCTCGAACTGCCATCGCCGCTGAGGCGGTGATCTGGCACCGGACCGGGTCGGCGTTTGTCGTTGCCACCAGCCGCCCTGACCGGATCGAAGATGTGCGCGTCGCCCTTCCACCGGGCCAACGCCTGATGATCGCCCTCGCCTCTCGCAGCCAGATCACCGAGGCGCAGCGCAGCGTTTATGGCGCCAACCTTGCCCGCGAGGCTGAAGGCCGCGCACCTGAGCGGGATTCTTGCCGGTCATGGCGTGGTGACACTCTGGGCCGCGTGATCTTGGCGCTAAGCCTCGCCGCACTTGCGGTTCTGATCCTTTCGCCGGGGACCTTTGCCGTGGGTCTCTTCGGTCTGGCGATTGTGACATTCATCGCCAATTGCGCTCTGAAGTTCTCGGCTTTCGCCCAATCCCTGCGTGCTGCGGCCTCAAACCAATCTGGCCCTCAAGACCCGCGGATGCACACCCATGTCCTGCACAAACCCACGGTGTCGATCATTGTGCCACTGTTTCGCGAACCGGAAATTGCCGGCGCCCTCGTTGATCGTCTTCGCCGGATCAAATACCCGCGCGAACGGCTCGATATCCTCCTCGCCGTTGAAGAAGATGACCCCCTCACGCTCAGTGCCCTGCGCGCCGGAAGCCTGCCTGCGTGGATGCGCGCAGTGATTGTACCGCGCGGCCAGCCACAGACCAAACCGCGCGCGTTGAATTACGTGCTGAATTATGCCCGCGGTGACATCGTGGGCATCTATGATGCGGAGGACCGGCCCGAACCCGATCAGATCATCCGCGTTGTCCAGCGCTTTGCAGAGGTCCCGCCCGAGGTTGCCTGCCTGCAAGGTCGGCTGGATTACTATAATGCCCGGCACAATTGGCTCAGCCGCCTGTTCACCGTCGAATACGCCGCTTGGTTCCGGGTGCTTCTGCCGGGCGTGCAGCGGATGGGGCTGGTTGTTCCACTTGGCGGCACAACCGTGTTCCTGCGCCGTCATGTGTTGGAAGCTGTGGGGGCATGGGACGCCCACAACGTGACCGAGGATGCGGAGCTTGGCTTACGGCTGGCGCGGGCGGGCTACCAAACTCAGATCGTCGATACGACGACCTATGAAGAGGCGAACGCCGCCACCTTGCCCTGGATTCGCCAACGCTCCCGCTGGCTCAAGGGCTACCTGATGACATGGGTCGCTGCGATGCGTCACCCTCGTACCCTTCTCAGAGAACTTGGCCCATGGCGGTTCGTCTGGCTACAGGTGCAATTTCTCGGCGCGGTTCTGGGGTTCCTGACCGCCCCCCTGCTCTGGAGCTTCATGCTCAAGCCCTTTGGCGTCTGGCATCCCCTTGATGCCGTCTTTTCACCGGCAGCTTATGGCGTGCTTGCGGTCTTTATGCTCACCGGCCTCTTCGGCTCGATCGCGATATCCATCTATGCTTGCCGCGCCGCACATCTGCGCCACCTGCGCGCAATCTCTCCGCTGGTGGAGCCGTATTACCTTTTCGGCACCATCGCCGCCTGGATCGGTCTGTTCGAGTTGATGGCAAAACCGTTCTTTTGGGCCAAGACCACCCATGGAAGTTTTGGTGCCCCGGCGCCTGAGACAGTTGAGACCGAGATAATCCCCAACATCCTCCACGCTGCCGAATAGCACCTCAGGCGCGCCGTCAAATGCGCCTCAGGCGCGTTGCGCTTCCTCCCGCAGGCGGACCCGGAACGCCGTGGACAAATGTGACTTCAGCGCAGCCGCCGCCCGGTCACCATCCCGCGCACCTATGGCATCAACAATCGCCGCATGTTCGGCCATTGCCGCTTCACCACGCCCTTCAGCGGCCAGCGACGTCCGCGCCATCAGCGTCATGGAGCGGTAAACAAGGTCCAGCTGCTGCACCAGATATCGGTTGTGGGATGCCAGATGGATCTGATGGTGGAACCGCCGGTTGGCCCGCGCCAATGCTTCGGGGTCACTGATCAACGCGCGATCCTGCTCCACCATATCGTGCAGCACCGCAACCTCTTCGGTCGCCGCATGTTGCGCGGCAAGCCGTGCGGCCAAACCCTCCAGCTCCTGCCTGACCGCATAAAGCTCAGCCATCTGCGCATGGTCCAGGGATGCCACAATCAACGACCGCCCATCGCGGGTCAGAAGGCTTTGGGTCTCCAGGCGCTGCAATGCTTCCCGGATCGGCGTCCGGCTTACACCGAAGCGATCCGCCAGCTCACTCTCCACCAACCGCGATCCGGGGCAATAGACGCCACCATCAATCGCTTCCAGGATCATGGTATAAGCATCCTTCTGCGCGGCATCACTCATGGTAAAACGTCCCTTCCCTCAAGGCGGTGGACGCTAAGCCCGCCCCCTGCGCCTGTCCAGTGACTTGCGCCCCGCGCGCGCCCCGCGTAGGCCCAACCCATGGCACAACTTACGGACATCGACACCTGGGTTTTTGACCTCGACAATACGCTTTACCCACCGGACATGGCGTTGTTTCCCCAGGTCAACGCCAAGATGACAGCCTACGTGATGAAGGCGCTCGGCGTCCCTCAGCCAGAAGCCGACAACCTGCGCCACCATTACTATATGGAATATGGCACCACGCTTGCCGGGCTGATGGCCAACCACGATATCGACCCCGACCCTTATCTTGTTGCCGTCCACGATATCGACTTCGCGGTTCTGTCACCTGACCCGGCACTGGCCAAGGCCATCGCCGCGCTGCCGGGCCGCAAGATCATCTACACCAACGGCTCCGCACCTTATGCTACGGCTGTCGCGCACGCTCGTGGCCTCGACGGTCTGTTTGATGCGATCTATGGCGTGGAACATGCGAAGTATCACCCCAAACCCTCAGCCAGTGCTTTCCAGATCATCTTCGCCAAAGATGACCTAACGCCAACCAAAGCCGCCATGTTTGAGGATGAAGCCCGCAACTTACGGGTGCCCCACGCCATGGGCCTGACCACAATTCACGTGGCACCTGACGTGGCACCTGACATGGCGCCTGACATGGCAGATGGCACCCACATCCACCACCATACGAACAATCTGACCCACTTCCTCCAAACCCTGCCCACCTGATCTCCTGCCAAGCTGCCCCCTGCCCACCTGCCCCCTCGTCCCGCGCGCTCTAACTCCCAACGGCGACGCGCTTGGCAATGGGCCGGGCGGATGCGCCGGGCAGATGGGCGG
>JAESTV010000185.1 GCA_016763475.1 Roseicyclus sp. | reverse complement strand
GACGTGGAGTGGCGAGACCTGCCGGGGCCTGCCTGGGACACCCAATTGCGGCGTCTTGACGGGCAGATCATCACCGCCCGGGACACCCCGTTAATCCGGGCGCAAATGATCTGGCAAGCGGCGTTGGGTCTGGATGCCGGGGCGCAGATATCGGATATTCCACCCTCACTCCGCGCCGAGGCATTGCTCAAATGACGCCACCATCCCTGTCAGCAAGGTTTCATACAACTGCGGACCCGGCGTAAGGGCAAACCCCAAGGGGTCAATCACCCCAACCCGCACGCCCTCGAGGGGCAAGGTGGCCCCCGCATACCCAGCGTTGAACTGCGGCTCGACAAAGACACATGTGACGCCAAGATCCTGCGCCGCCTGCCCGATTTCGACCAAACGTCTGGGCCCCGGCGCGCCACCGTCACCCAGTGCAATGGCGCCTGCGGCCTCAATCTCAAAACGGGCCTCGAAGTAGTGATAGGCATCATGGAACACAACAAAAGGCTGGCCGCGCAGGGGTGTGATTCGGGTGTCTATGGCGCCCTGAAAGGTGCCCAACCGAGCCGCAGCAGTGGCGGCATTTTCTGTGTAAGCCTCTGCGTTTGTTGGATCAATCTGGGCCAATGCCTGCGCAATCGCGCCGAGCCAAAGCGCTGCGTTGACCGGGTCAAGCCAGGCATGGGGATCACGACTGCCCTGGTCATGGTCATGGTCATGCTCGTCCCCGCCGCCAAGCTCTGAAAACACTGCGCCTTGGCGATACCCCAACAGGACCGTATCTGGCACCTCCAAAAGCCCAAGGACTCGCCCTTGCGCAAGGGCATCCACACTGCGGGCAAATGCGCGGCTCAACTCTGGCCCGATCCAGACCACCAGATCCGCCTGCGCCAATGCGCTTGCATCAGACGGACGTAACGCCACGTCATGGGGCGACAACCCCGGCGGCAGGATCAATTCAGGGGTGCCGACACCCTGCATCACCTGTGCCACAAGCGAATGAACCGGCGGAATATCCACCACCACACGGGGTACATCTGCACGTAAAGGAGTGGCAAGGATGAGCAAAACAACGGCCAGACGCAGCATCGGAACCTCAAATGTGATGATATAACATCGCGGTTGATAGCTGTGATGTTATATCATATCAACCCCATATGGAGACCATCGGATTTTCAAAACACGATCACAGCCATTGCATCATTGCATCCGTAGATGCGGTGGCGGCGCGATGTGTGGCGGAAGGGTTGCAATTTACCCCGGTGCGCCGCCGGGTATTGGAGATCTTGCTGCAAAAACATCGCGCTATGGGGCCTATGATATCCTCGAAATCTTGCGCGCCGACGGTCTTGGTGCGCAGCCGCCGGTGGCCTACCGCGCCTTGGATTTCCTGACAACCAACGGCTTTGCCCACCGGATCGAGCGGCTTAACGCCTTCGTAGCCTGCGCCCATACACTTGAGGACCACGCACCCGCTTTCCTGATTTGCCGCCAATGTGACACCGTGGCCGAAGCCCCTGCCGGGCCAGCACGCGCCGCCCTTGCACAAACCGCTCGGGCCGCAGGATTCGCTATCGAAGGCGCCACGGTTGAGGCTTTGGGCCTTTGCCCCAACTGCCAGGACGTGGCCCCATGACTCCCCTGATCACCGCCAAAAACCTCTCTGTCACTCACGGGCGCTCCAACGTGTTACACGGCGTTGATTTCAGCATTGCTGGCGGCGAAATTGTTACTATTGTTGGCCCCAACGGATCAGGAAAATCAAGCCTTCTCAAAGCCTTGATCGGTTCGATTCCAATAAGCGCCGGGACATTGACCCGCATGAAGGGTTTGCGGATCGGATACGTGCCACAGCAGCTGGCGCTGGATCCAACCCTGCCTTTGAACGTGCGCCGGTTTCTCGACCTGCCCCGCCGCATTTCTGATGCAGAGGCCATAACTGCCCTTGAGCAGGCCGGATGTAGCGGCTTGGCGGACCGGCAATTGTCGGACCTGTCAGGAGGCCAATTGCAACGGATCATGTTGGCCCGCGCATTGTTGTCGGACCCGCATTTGCTGATCCTTGATGAGGCAACCCAGGGCCTCGACCAGCCGGGTGCTGCGGCGTTTTACCAGCGGATCGAGGATGTTCGCACGACGCAAGGATGTGCCGTTTTGATGGTCAGCCACGACCTACATGTGGTTATGGCGGCCTCGGACCGGGTGATCTGCCTGAACGGGCATATTTGCTGCGAAGGGCACCCTGAACAGGTTGCGTCGGCCCCCGAATACCGGGCGTTATTTGGCACCGGCACCCAAGGAGCCTTGGCCCTGTATCGTCACTCCCATGATCACTCCCACGGGCATGAGACCGCAGAATGAGCCTGCTTCTCGATAGCATTCTTGTGCGGGCCTGCCTTGCCGGGGTGGGGGTCGCTCTTGCCGCGGGGCCTTTGGGCAGCTTTGTGGTCTGGCGCCGCATGGCCTACTTCGGAGACGCCACCGCCCACGCCTCGATCCTGGGCGTCGCCCTTGCCTTAGCCCTTGAAATCTCGGTGTTTTGGGGGGCTTTGGTGGCCGCACTTGCAATGGCGCTTGGGGTGCAGGCCCTGACGTCACAGGGCCGATCCATGGACACCGCCTTGGGGGTCTTATCCCATTCCGCCCTCGCCATTGGCATGGTTGCAGTGTCGCTGATGTCAGGTGTCCGGATCGACATTTCGGCCCTGTTGTTTGGCGAAATCCTGATCGTTCAGCGGGCCGATTTGGCGCTGATCTGGGGCGGGGCGGCAATTGTGTTGGGGTTGTTGTGGTGGCGATGGTCCGCATTGCTGACCGCAACCGTCTCACCTGAACTGGCGCAGGCCGCCGGGATCAACCCGAGGCTAGAGCAGTTGGTGCTCACCCTCGCCCTCGCTTTAACCGTTGCTGTGGCGATCAAGGTGGTGGGCGTTTTGCTGATCGGGGCGTTGCTGATTATCCCCGCCGCCGCCGCGCGCCCGTTTGCGAACACGCCTGAGCGCATGGCGATGTTGGCAACGCTCGGAGGTGTGGTGTCGGTTCTCGTCGGGCTTGCGGGCGCATGGCAGTTTGACGTCCTCGCCGGTCCCGCAATTGTTTGCGCCGCTGCGGGGCTATTTGCGGCTTCGATGTTGGTTCGGGTGATCAGGCCGGCTGGCTAAGATGCGCCAAAAGGCCATCAGGGTCCTTGTAGTTCCCCGGCGTCATGAAATCCACGATTTCGTCCCGGTGATCCGGCACCCGGATGCCCAGAAAACCTGCCAATTCTCTCAGAAAAACAACGGGTTGGGCGGATGCCTTTTCGTAAGATACCATCAGGCAGGGGGCACCAAGGCGCTCAACCATCGCCGCATTGCGCACCTGCGCGCGCAAACGGCCTGCGATGAACTTGGCGGCGCTGTTTGGCCCCAGTTTGGAGCGCAACGCCATTGGCACCGGGTCCCGGTAAACACACACGAGATGGGGCGCGCGCAGATCGTCAATCAGATGATCGAGGTAACGCTGCGCAAACGGAAATTTCCAGCCCCAGATGGAATGCGCCGCGTTCCGAGTGGCGATTTTTGCGCGCACATCAGACACAAACCTATCGACCGGGCCACCGTGCCAGTCGAGATTAAACACCGGGTCTTCGATGTTTCGTCCAAGCCTGTCGCCCATCGGAACCCCAAGGCCCAGGATCGCACCCGCCACCATCGACGTCCCGCCGCGCGCGGTTCCGAAACAGACCACAGTGCGAGGCCCGGTTTTCGCGCACCGCTCCGGAAACATCGGCAACGAGGTCAGAAATCTTGAGCTTGGGTTCGCCATGGGATTGATCCGCATTCGGGTCATGTCACCGTAGGGTTTGGCGCAAAGCGGTCAAAAAACGGTTAACGCGCCGGGCACCCATCCGGCGTGACCATACCCGGCCCAAGCACCGCCTGCGCGTGGGCCGAACTCGATGCGCCCGTTTGCACCAGTGCGGCGGGGAAAACCGCTACTCCGCGGCCGGTTGTCCGCTCAACCCGCGTTGG
>JAESTV010000184.1 GCA_016763475.1 Roseicyclus sp. | reverse complement strand
TGCCCCAAGCCCTGCCACGGGCCCTTGCCCCAAGCCCTGCCACGGGCCACCGGCGCAACGGCCCTCTTGGGGCGATCCCTGAACTGACAGAGCCAGGTTTCTGCCGATTTCGGAATTGTCCGCCTACATCCAGCCTGAACTGAGAAACCCTTTGCACGGGGTCCTGCTGGTCCTTAGGTTGCGTTTCGGACTGTCGCTTGGGAAGGCAATATAATGGATTGGGACAAGTTGCGCATCTTTCATGCGGTGGCATCAGCGGGGTCGCTGACCCATGCCGGCGACACGCTGCACCTGAGCCAATCTGCCGTCTCGCGCCAGATCCGTGCGCTGGAGGAAGGGCTTGATACAACATTGTTCCACCGCCATGCCCGCGGCCTGATCCTGACCGAACAGGGAGAATTGCTGTTTGACGCCACCCGCCATATGACCAAACGCCTAGACACTGCCGCCGCGCGTATCCGCGATAGCGAAGATGAGGTGTTTGGCGAGTTGCGCGTGACCACCACCATCGGGTTCGGCTCCCTCTGGCTCGCGCCTCGATTGCCCGCGTTGTATGAGAAATACCCCGATCTGAAGATAGACCTGATGCTGGAGGAACGCCTGCTTGATCTGCCCATGCGGGAGGCAGACGTTGCAATCCGTATGAAAGAACCCAGCCAGGCGGACCTGATCCGCCGCCGTCTTATGACAATCAACATGCGCCTGTTCGCAAGCCCGTCGTATATCGAAAAACACGGGATGCCCGCCAGCATCGAAAAATTGGGAACCCATCGCCTGATTTCCCAAAATGCCTCTGCGGCGCAGGTCAGCGCGGGCGCAACGCTGGTGCGTGAATTGATGAGCCATAGTATTGGATCCACCCTGAGCGTTAACAACTACTTCGGCGTGTTGCAGGCGGTGATCCATGATCTCGGCATTGGCGTGCTGCCCGATTACCTGACTCAGGATTTCCCTGATCTGATCCGGGTACTGCCCGAAGTGGAATCCGCCGAAGTCCCGGTGTTTCTCGCCTATCCGGAAGAATTGCGCCAATCCCGCCGCATCGAGGTATTTCGCGACTTCGTCACCGAAGAAGTCATCGCCTACCGTCGCCGCCAACGGGAAGCAGAGGCGGTTCCGGCGGCCTGACGCGGCCGAAATTACGCTACTATGTCTGTGTGTTATGCGCCACAGGCATATCGGCTTTGCAAATACAACAGCCGAATGGCCTTGATTTGCGGCCCTTTGCCACCTTAATCATTAGGTATTGGAGATGGCGCCTAGCGTCGCTTCAATACCTCCCTGTTGGACTTCGGCCGAGATTCGTCTCGGCCTTTTTTTTTGGGCACATCAGCTGCCGCGCGCAGGCTATTACCGCACGCCGGAGACTATTACCGCACGCCGGAGACTATTGCCGCGCGCAGGGGCATTGCCCTGATTGTTGCCAAAATCGAAACAAACCCCAGGGATTTCACCGGGTTCGCCGGGGTGCATCATCTTCTGAGGCATGCCTTTGCCGATATGGAGGGCCGCGTTGCTCCGCCGTCTTCCTGAGGGTTTCAACCACCCGCCCGGCCCATTATAGAGCCCCCAAGGACAGGGGACACTTCTATGATTGATCCAGCCATCACACCTGATGTGATTGCCGCCCACGGGCTGACAAGTGACGAATACAAGCGCGTTCTGGAGATCATCGGGCGGGAACCCTCGTTCACCGAGCTCGGTATATTCTCGGCGATGTGGAACGAGCATTGCTCCTACAAATCATCGAAGAAATGGCTGCGGACCCTGCCAACCGATGGCCCCCAAGTGATCTGCGGCCCCGGTGAGAACGCCGGGATTGTCGATATAGGTGACGGCCAATGCGTTGTTTTCAAAATGGAAAGCCACAACCATCCGTCGTATATCGAACCGTATCAGGGTGCGGCCACGGGGGTCGGTGGCATCCTGCGTGACGTCTTTACCATGGGCGCGCGCCCGATTGCGGCGATGAACTCGCTCAGTTTCGGCGAGGTGGCCCACCCTAAGACCCGGCAGTTGGTTAATGGTGTTGTGGAAGGTGTCGGCGGCTACGGGAATTGTTTCGGGGTGCCCACAATTGGCGGCGAGGTGCGGTTTCATCCCGCGTATAACGGCAATTGTCTGGTAAATGCGTTTGCCGCCGGATTGGCCGATACGGACAAGATTTTCTATTCAGCCGCCTCCGGCGTCGCCATGCCGGTGGTGTACCTCGGCGCAAAAACCGGACGGGACGGGGTTGGCGGTGCCACCATGGCATCCGCAGAATTCGACGACACAATTGAGGATAAACGCCCCACAGTTCAGGTTGGTGATCCGTTCACCGAAAAGCGCCTTCTTGAGGCGACGTTGGAGTTGATGGACTCTGGCGCGGTGATTTCGATCCAGGATATGGGCGCCGCTGGCCTGACCTGTTCCGCCGTGGAGATGGGCGACAAAGGTGGTCTCGGCATCCGGTTGAACCTTGACGATGTTCCGGTGCGTGAAGATGGGATGACGGCGTATGAGATGATGTTAAGCGAATCTCAGGAACGGATGTTGATGGTCCTGAAACCTGATCTTGAGGCTGTCGCCCGCGCGATATTCGACAAATGGGACCTCGATTTCGCCATTGTCGGTGAAACAATTGCCGAAGACCGCTTCGTGATTGTCCACAACGGGGAAACAATGGCTGACTTGCCGCTGTCCAGGCTCGCCTCCAGCGCCCCTGAATACGATCGCCCGTGGGTGGAAACCCCTGTGGCTGAGCCGTTGGACTTTGTGCCGGAGGTGGACCCGATCGACGCGTTGCGCGCGCTGGTGTCCTCTCCCAACTATTGCTCTCGCCAATGGGTGTACCAGCAATACGACCATCAGGTGATGGGGGACACTGTGGTCTCACCCGGCCTCGGCGCCGGCGTTGTGCGGGTACACGGAACCAACAAGGCGCTGGCATTCACCTCTGACGTGACCCCGCGTTATGTCCGTGCCAATCCGGTTGAGGGCGGCAAACAGGCCGTGGCTGAAGCCTATCGAAACCTGTGTGCCGTGGGGGCCAAGCCTTTGGCCACAACCGATAACCTCAACTTCGGCAACCCCGAGAAGCCAGAGGTCATGGGGCAGTTTGTGGGGGCGATCAAAGGCATCGGCGAAGCCTGTATTGCCCTCGACACGCCAATCGTGTCCGGCAATGTCTCCCTGTATAACGAGACCGACGGCACCGGCATTCTGCCCACCCCCACCATCGGCGCAGTGGGTCTGCTGGATCACATCGACGATTTGATCTGCGGCACCGCGCGAGACGGGCACACTCTTTTGCTGGTCGGTGTGAGTCTCGGTCACCTCGGCCAATCGGCGCTGCTGGCAGAGGTGTTTAACCGTGAAGACGGCGACGCACCTGCCGTGGACCTCGAGGCGGAGCGGCGCAACGGAGAGTTCATCCGCAACAACCGTGAGTGGATCGGGGCCTGCACCGACCTCAGCGATGGGGGCCTGGCGCTGGCAGCGTTCGAGATTGCCCACGCCGCCGGGTGTGGCGTGACCCTGGACCTTGCCGATACGCCAACCCTGTTTGGCGAGGATCAGGCGCGTTATCTGATCTCGACCAGCTTCGACAAGGCTGAGGCCCTGATGGTCGCCGCTGGTCGTGCCGGGGTGACGCTGAGTTCTGTGGGTCGTGTGGGGGGGGATACCATCCGGATCGGCGGCTCCGAGGCCCCGTTGGCCGAGTTGTCAGACAGCTACACCACAACCTTCGCCACAACCTTCGCCTGAGCCTTGCGGGGCCGTGTCTCCGCGCCTACATTCCCTAGTGAAACGTCCCGAGCCCCCTACCGAGCCCCCTACCGAG
>JAESTV010000183.1 GCA_016763475.1 Roseicyclus sp. | reverse complement strand
TGGGGGCACGGCTTGGGGCAGGGGTGGGAAAACAGTAGACAGGTCAGAAAGATTGACCTAATATTTTGGACATCAGACACCAGCCACACATGGGAGGCCTCGAAATGGGGGTGCAGCAGGTTTCGCTCAACGACAAGTTCGACCTTTCCAAACCAACCGTGCTTTTGAACGGCACACAAGCGCTGGTCCGCCTGGTGCTGATGCAGAAGGAGAGGGACCGCGCGGCTGGTTTGAACACCGGCGGCTTTGTCACCGGCTACCGAGGCTCACCGCTGGGTGCGGTTGATCTCCAGATGGCGCGGGCCAAAAACCGCCTTGAGGCATCTGATATCCTGTTCCAGCCCGGCCTGAACGAGGATCTGGCCGCTACCGCCCATTGGGGCGCGCAGCAGGCTGAGTTGCGCGGGGAGGGCAAGTTCGATGGCGTCTTTGGCCTGTGGTACGGCAAAGGCCCAGGGGTAGATCGCACCGGTGACGTGATGCGTCATGTGAACATGGCGGGCACCTCCAGACATGGCGGTGTCATCATGGCGATGGGGGATGATCATACCGGCGAGTCCTCCACAGTTTGTCACCAGAGTGATTGGGCAATGGTGGATGCACATATGCCTGTCCTCAGCCCGGCAGGGGTGCAGGAAATCCTCGATTACGGCGCCTACGCCTATGCTTTGTCGCGGTATGCGGGGGTTTGGGTTGGCCTGAAATGTGTGAAAGAAACCGTAGAGGCGACAGCGGTGGTGGATGCCCGCCCTGATCGCATGACCTTCGCGGAACCTGACTTCGAGATGCCGGACGATGGCCTGAATATCCGCCTCGGTGATCACTGGATTCCCCAGGAAGAACGCCTGTTGGAACACAAGCGATGGGCCGCAGAGGCGTTTTCCCATGCCAATGGCATCGACAAACGTGTGCTTGGGCGCGCCGGGGCCAAAATCGGTTTTGTCGCTGCCGGAAAGAACTGGCTTGATCTGCTGTCGGCGCTGTCTTCCCTTGGGATTGACGACGCCGAAGCCGCAAAACTGGGGCTGACAACCTACAAGATTGGCCAAACCTGGCCGCTGGATATGCGCGGGTTCCGCAATTGGGCGGAAGGCCTCGATCTGATTGTGGTGGTGGAAGAGAAGCGCAAGCTGATTGAAGTGCAGGTCAAAGAGGCAATTTTTGACGACCGTCAGGGCCGTCGGGTTTATGGCTACAAAGACGGCAAGGGGCAGATCCTGTTCCAGCAACACTTCGCGCTGGATCCTGCGGATATCGCGGTGAAACTGGGGCAGATCCTGATCGACGAAGGCTGCGGCACCGAGCGCATTCGCGCCGCGCTGTCCGAGGTGGAGGAGGCGCGCCGGGCCTCAAACGCGCCTGATCTGGCGAAGCGCACGCCGTGGTTCTGCTCAGGCTGCCCCCATAACACGTCAACCAAGGTTCCGGAGGGTTCCCGCGCCGGGGCCGGAATTGGCTGTCACTTCATGGCGAAGTGGATGGACCGTCGGACCGAAGCCTACACCCAAATGGGCGGTGAAGGCGCCAACTGGATGGGGGAAGCGCCGTTCTCGACCCGCGATCACATGTTCCAGAACCTGGGTGAGGGGACATATAACCACTCCGGGATTCTGGCGATCCGCGCCAATTTGGCGGCAGGCACCAACATCACTTACAAGATCCTGTTCAACGATGCCGTCGCCATGACAGGTGGCCAGCACAATGAAGGTGACCTGCAACCCGAGCGCATTGCCCACGAGATCAAGGCCATGGGTGTGGAGAATATTGCGCTGGTCTACGATCCCAAGGAAGATGTTGATTTTGCAGCCTTTCCCAAAGGCATTGAGCGGTTCAAACGGGATCAGTTGATGAATGTGCAGGAGCGGTTTGCGCGGCTCAAAGGGGTGTCCGCAATCATCTACGTGCAGACCTGCGCCGCCGAAAAGCGCCGTCGGCGCAAACGCGGCACCTTCCCGGATATCGACAAACGTGTGTTCATCAACACCGACGTTTGCGAGGGCTGCGGTGATTGCGGCGTGCAGTCAAATTGCGTGTCAATTGTGCCGGTGGAAACCGAACTGGGCCGCAAACGTGCGATCGACCAGTCAACCTGCAACAAGGATTTCTCCTGTGTGAATGGGTTCTGCCCAAGCTTTGTGACCCTGGAGGGGGCTGTGATCAGGAAAGAGGCCTCGGCCTCGGTTGATGTATCCGGCCTGCCGGACCCGGTTTTGCCCGTGATCTCGAAGGCCAACGGCGGCACCCACAACCTGCTGGTCACCGGGGTGGGCGGCACCGGCGTGGTGACAATCGGCGCGGTGATGGCGCAGGCCGCTCAACTCGACGGCAAAGGCGTCGGGATGATCGAGATGGCGGGATTGGCCCAGAAAGGTGGCGCGGTGGCGATCCATCTGCGGTTGGCGGACAAGCCGGAAGATATTTCCGCGATCCGGGTTGGGGCCGGAGAGGCTGACGCAGTGATTGGTGGTGATCTGGTGGTCACCGGCGGCGCCAAGACCCTTGGCCAGATGAAAACCGGCCGCACCGGTGCTGCGGTGAATTCCCACGAGATCACCACCGGCGAATTCACCCTTGATACCGAATTCACCATCCCCGGCAAAGACCTGGAGGTTGCGTTGCAAGCTCGTTTGCGGGACCGTCTGGTGCTGTTTGATGCCACCGAGTTGGCGCGGGTGCTGTTGGGGGATTCGATCTACTCCAACATGATGACCTTCGGCGCGGCCTGGCAAATGGGGCTGGTGCCCCTGAGCCATGACGCGATTGTCGAGGCCATCGCCATGAACGGCGCCGCGGTGGAGACCAACAAACAGGCGTTTGAGATGGGCCGGTGGGCGGTGGTGAACCCCGATGAGGCACAGCGGCTGACGGTGAGCAATATCGTGGAGATGCCAAAGACCTTGGAGGAGAAGATCAGCTTCCGTGAGGCGCATCTGGTGGCCTATCAGGGCAAACGTCTGGCCAAACGCTATCGCAAGCTGGTGGATGGCGTGGCCGATCCGGCCCTGCGTGAGGCGGTGGCGAAAGGGTATCACAAGGTGCTGGCCTACAAGGATGAATACGAGGTTGCGCGGCTGCATCTTGAGACCGAGGCGAAGGCGCGAGAGGCGTTTGGGGGGGACTTCAGGATGACCTATCATCTGGCCCCGCCGATGTTGCCGGGCCGCGATGGCGCCGGTCGCCCGAAGAAACGCGAATTCGGGCCCTGGGTTGGCCGCGTCTATAAGGTTCTGGCGCGGATGAAAGGCCTGCGGGGGACGCCGCTGAATCTGTTCGGATACTCCGCTGACCGGCGCATGGAGCGGGCATTGATCCGCGAGTATCAGGGCGACATGGCGCGCTGGTTGCCGCAGGCAGATGCAGGGCGGATCGGGGCGCTGGTGGCGCTGGCGGAATTGCCGCTGAGCATCCGCGGCTATGGCCCGGTGAAAGAGACCAACGCCAGGAAGGCCGCCAAGCAACGGGCGGATTTGTTGTTGCTGCTGGAGGCGGGCGGAGGCTCGGCTCAGGCAGCGGCGGAATAGGGGCAACGGGGCCCTCCCGTCCATT
>JAESTV010000017.1 GCA_016763475.1 Roseicyclus sp. | reverse complement strand
CGGCGGGTGAGAAATCGAACATCGGGCAAGGATGGCCCCAAACCCCTCAATTTTAGGTTAATCCCGCCGATCTGCTGCTATTCTTGCAATACCACCAACGCATGGCGTTTCTTGCCGGCGCTTAACTTGATCGGCTTACCCAGATCTCCAACAGCAATCATCATCCCTGCATCACTGAGGGCTGTATCGTTCACCTTCGCACCCCCCTCTGCGATCAGACGTTTGGCGTCTTTTCCCGACTTTGCCAGCCCGGAACGGGTGATCAGTTGCACAATGGAGATGCCGTCACCAACCTCTGCGGCGCTGAGGGCGAGGGTCGGAAGATCATCCCCCGCGCCGCCCTTTTCAAACACCTCACGGGACGTGGCCTCAGCCGCCGCCGCCGCGTCCGCGCCATGGCACAAGGTCGTGACTTCATTGGCGAGGATGATCTTGGCCGCGTTGATCTCAGCCCCCTCCAGGGCGCCCAAACGCTCACATTCCGTGATCTCAAGCTCGGTGAACATCTTCAGGAACTTGCCCACATCAGCGTCACCCACGTTTCGCCACCATTGCCAGAACTCATAGGACGACATGCGATCTTCGTTGAGCCACACCGCGCCATCGGCGGATTTGCCCATCTTCTTGCCATCGGCACGGGTGACAAGCGGGGTGGTCAGCCCGAACGCCTCGGCCCCATCGACCCGCCGGATCAGATCAGCCCCCGAGACGATGTTGCCCCATTGGTCCGACCCGCCCATTTGCAGCACACAGCCGTAACGCCGGTTCAGCTCCAGGTAATCGTAGGCCTGCAACAACATGTAGTTGAACTCGATAAAGCTCAGCGGCTGTTCGCGGTCGAGCCGGGATTTCACGCTCTCGAACGCCAGAAGCCGGTTGATGGTGAAGTGTTTTCCGATGTCGCGCAGGAAATCAATGTAGCCCAGTTTGTCGAGCCATTCGGCGTTGTTGACCAGTGGCGAATCCGTCGGCTGATCCCCGTAGGAGATGTAATTCGAGAACACCTGCCGGATGCCATCGGCATTGGCGTTGATCTGCTCAACCGAGATAATCTTGCGCATCTCGTCCTTGCCTGATGGATCACCCACCTTGGTGGTGCCGCCCCCCATCAGGGTGATCGGCCGGTGGCCGGTTTTCTGCAACCAGCGCAGCAACATGATCTGCACAAGGTTGCCGATGTGAAGGCTGCTGGCGGTCAAATCGAAGCCGATATATCCGCTGACCGGCCCCTTGATCAGGGCGTCATCAAGGCCTTGCAGATCGGTGCAATCGGCGAGGAATCCACGTTGGATGATGATGCGGAGAAATTCGGATTTGGGCTGGTAGGTCATGGCGCGTCCGGGCATGAGTGGGGCGAGTGGAGGGTCTAGCGGGTATGGCGGGTAAGGAAAAGAGGGCCTCGCAAGGGAATAGTGTTCTTGCAGCGGGCGCAATGTCGGGCACGTCGTTTGACGGGGTCGATGTGGCGGTGATTGAAACCGATGGGGTGGAGATCATCGGCTTTGGCGAGGCGCGCGAGGTTGCTTACGGCGACGCCGACCGTGCCGTGCTTCGCGCCGCGATGGGGGCCTGGCCCGGTGAGGCGCGGGCGGATGCGGCAGCAGCGGTGGTGGAAGCAGCCCATATCGCTGCAATGGCGAACCTGCCGCCAGTGGCGCTTCTGGGGTTCCATGGCCAGACATTGGCCCACGATCCGGACGGCGGGCGGACGCACCAGGTTGGGGATGGTGCGCGGTTGGCCACGGCGCTGGGGGTTGAGGTGATCTGGGATTTCCGCTCGGCTGATATCGGGTTTGGCGGCCAAGGCGCGCCATTGGCACCGTTTTATCATTGGGCCTGTGCCCGTTGGATTGGCGCCGCGTCCCCTGTGGCATTCCTGAACTTGGGCGGTGTGGGCAATATCACCTGGGTTGATCCATTGGTCAGTGCTCCCGAGTTGCCCGGAGCCTGCGTGGCCTTCGACACCGGGCCGGCAAATGCACCGATCGACGATCTGATGGCCTCACGCGGGTTGGGGGCCTTGGATCTGAACGGTGAACTGGCGGCCATGGGTGAGGTTGATCTGGCCGTGTTGCAACAGGCGCTGGAGGCACCGTGGTTCAGCAAACCGCCGCCAAAATCGCTGGATCGGGATCGGTTTGCGGGACTGATCGGTGCGGTTGCGGAGTTGAGTGATGCCGATGCCGTTGCCACCCTGACGGCAGTGTCGGCAGGTGCGGTGGCGCGGGGTATTCCACATTTGCCCAGCCGTCCTGTTCAGGTGCTGGTGACGGGGGGTGGCCGTAAGAACGCGACGATGATGAGGATGCTGGCTGAGGCATTGGGTTGCGAGGTGATACCTGTGGAAGACGTTGGCCTGAACGGCGACGCGCTGGAGGCGCAGGCGTTTGCGTATCTTGCCGTGCGTGTTGTTCGCGGGCTGGCGACCTCTGCACCAGATACCACGGGTGTGGCCGCCCCGGTGGGTGGGGGGCGAAGGTCCAGGCCTGGAGTGCCAAGCCTGGAGAGCGGGCGGTGACGTAGCGGGGGTGAGTGGCTTGGTCGATTGGGATCATGCCGAGGGCATCCAAATGCTCAGTGCTTGGTGCGCGGCCCATGGCTTTCAGCGATGCCGTGGGCGATAGGCAGATGTAACGCGGCAATGGTGCCGCTATCGCTGGTCTTGATGTGCAATGTGCCACCCGATTGCTCAGCAAAGCCCAAGGCCATGGACAGGCCCAGGCCGGATCCCTTGCCGGCGGGTTTTGTTGTGAAGAACGGCTCTGTTGCACGGGCCAGAACCGCGGGCGGAATACCGGGGCCGTCATCTGCAACGGAGAACATCAAATGGCCCCCAACCGGATCATCAACCGGGGCAGTTCCGGCACCAATCGCCGGGCCGCACACAAGGTCAACCGCCACGGTAATTGCTCCCCGCCCGTCCACCGCATCTTTGGCGTTCATCAGCAGGTTCAGCAGGGCTGATTGCAATCCGTTCGGGTCCGCAAACACATCCACCGCTTCCGTCACCACGCGCGTATTGATCTGGACACTCTCCGGCAAACGCCGCCGTGCGAGTGAGGCCAACTCATGGATGACGATGCCCGCCTCATGGGCGCGCGCCTCTAGGGGCGCGCGGCGCGCGAAAGCCAGAAGTTGGGACACCAGCCCGGTCGCGCGTGCCCCCGCAATGCGGGCATCATTCACCAGGGCATCCCGTTCTGGCCCATCGTGGGCCACTTGATACAACTCCAGGCTTCCTTGAAGCGCGGTCAATATGTTGTTGAAATCATGCGCAAACCCGCCGGAAATTCGGCCGACCGCCTCCCTCTTTTCGACATCCTGCTGGCGTAAGGCCGCCTGGCGCAGTTCAACCCGTGCGGTGCGTGATGAAATCAAGGTGTGGGTGAAATACCCACCCACCACAAGACAAAGAAGGATCATGCTGCCCTGCGCGGCCAAGGATGCCTGACCGGGCACATAGGTGACGGCGACGATACATAGGGTGATCCAACCCATCGCTATGTCAAACGGCTGGATGATTGCAGGCGTGTCGTTGCGAAACAACGTGACCAGACCTAAGCCGATCAAGCCGAAGGTGCCGCAGAACGCCAGCACCATATCGTTGGACGTAACCAAATAGAGCGGGAGTGAGATGAAGATCAGGACTGAGGTGATGAAGCTGCCGATCCCGATGACCCAGGCCAATGGCTGCGATGGGTCGGCGGGGCGTAAGGCGGAATAGGTCACGCCCAAAGCGGCGACATAACACAGCGCCCATATCAGCCCGAGCACCCATCCATTGTAGAGCCAAAGACAGGTTGCCACCGCGACAATGGCGACGAGGCGCGCCACGACCTCGTATGTGTCACCGAACTCAGCCCACCAGAGCCGGTGCAGGTCGGACATGTCCGACAATTTGTATTCGGCTCTGGTGTTGGATTGGATGAGTGCCACTGATCAATCTACTATCTTTGTCTAGGTCAAAAATACCATAACCAAAGTTAGGTGCTGCTGTCAGCCTGTGCTTTTGTCAGGTTTTGGGCCGCATTTGCCGATTATTTGCGCAAAATCGACTATTTGCGCAAAATCGACCGGCCTGCATAGACGGCAGTTTCTTCCAACTGCTCCTCGATGCGGATCAGCTGGTTGTATTTCGCCAATCTGTCAGAGCGCGCAAGTGATCCGGTCTTGATCTGCCCGCAATTGGTCGCAACCGCCAGATCAGCAATTGTAGCATCCTCTGTCTCACCCGAGCGGTGTGACATGACAGAGGTGAACTGCGCCCGGTGCGCCATGTTCACGGCGGCAAGGGTCTCGGTCAGGGTGCCGATTTGATTGACCTTCACCAGCAATGAGTTTGCTGCTTTGCGGGTGATCCCGTCAGCCAGACGTTCCGGGTTGGTCACAAACAGATCGTCACCAACCAGCTGCACGTTGTCGCCAAGCGCTTCGGTCAGGGCAATCCAGCCGTCCCAATCATCCTCGGCCATGCCGTCCTCGATGGAGAATATCGGGTAATCAGCAACCAGCGCCGCCAGATACGCAACGTTTTCGTCCGATGTCAGGGATTTCCCCTCACCAGACATCTCATACTTGCCATCGCGGTAATATTCAGTTGCCGCACAATCGAGGGCCAGCACCATGTCGTCACCCGGCACATATCCCGCTTTCTCGATGCTTTTCAGCAGAAAGTCGAGCGCGTCACGGGTGGAGGAGAGGTTCGGCGCAAAGCCACCTTCATCGCCGATGCCCGTCGACAGGCCCGCTGCGGTCAACTCACCCTTCAACGTGTGGAACACTTCGGACCCCATACGCACGGCGTCCGCAATTGAGGTGGCCGACACCGGCATGATCATGAATTCCTGGATGTCGATCGGGTTATCCGCATGTTCGCCGCCGTTGATGATATTCATCATCGGCACCGGCAGCACATGGGCCATGGTGCCGCCCACATAGCGGTAAAGCGGCTGCGCGGTGAAATCTGCGGCGGCTTTTGCGGTTGCCAGTGACACCCCCAGAATGGCGTTTGCGCCCAGGCGGCCCTTGTTGTCGGTCCCGTCCAACTCACACATCGTCTGGTCGATGGCCACTTGCTCGGTTGCGTCAAAACCCACCAGGGTCTCGGCGATCTCGCCGTTCACGGCGGCCACGGCCTCCAACACCCCCTTGCCCTTGTACCGGGCCATATCACCGTCGCGTTTTTCGACCGCTTCATACGCGCCGGTTGAGGCGCCCGAGGGCACCGCCGCGCGGCCAAAGGTGCCGTCTTCCAGCGTTACGTCAACCTCAACCGTCGGGTTGCCCCGGCTATCGAGGATCTCGCGGGCGTGGATGTCGATGATAACGCTCATGGGGTTGTCTCCGTATTCAGGTTGCGGGCGCTATAGCAGAGCGGCGGGGCAGGGCGAAGGGCCATGATGGCGGTGGCACGCCACAGGTGTGTTTTCAGGTGGCCGCCATGGCCTGCCGCTCGCGCCAGAGGGTAAAAAGACCGGTGGCAATGACAATTGTCGCGCCGATCAAGGTCCACATATCGGGGCGTTCGTTGAAGATGAAGAAGGCGAGGATCAGCGCGAAGACCAGCCGGGTGTAGCGGAACGGTGTGACAACCGCGATTTCCCCCACCCGCATGGCGGCAGTGATGGCGTAGTAGGCGACCAAAGCAAAGAACAACGCGGTGGCAAGTTGCAGCGACAGCAGTGCATCGGGAACCGCCGCCCCGCCTTGGACCATCAAAAGGCCAAGG
>JAESTV010000182.1 GCA_016763475.1 Roseicyclus sp. | reverse complement strand
GCCAACATCACCCACAGATCAACCCGCAACAGGCCCGGATCAACAGGGATCGGGCCAACAAACACCGCTATCCCGATGATCGCCAGAAGGTTGAATACGTTTGAGCCGATCACATTGCCAATCGCCACATCCGCCTGCCTCCGGAACGCCGCTGAGACGGTTGTCGCCAACTCCGGCAGCGATGTCCCAACCGCCACCAGCGTCAGGCCGATGACCGTGTCGCTGATGCCATAGGTCGTGGCGATTTCCGTGGCACTGTCGATCAGAAGTTTCGCACCCAGCGGCAGGCCAATCAGGCCCAACACCAGATAGATGGCAATCTTCCACCCCGGCATATCCGGGTCCGCCTCTTCCAGGTCATCCGCCGGATCTTCGCAAGCCGCAGCGCCCTTGAGCGCCTTGCGGTGCGCGCGGGCCGTGCGCACGGCGTCCCCCAAAACAATGGTCAGGCCGATCAGCAGGATGACCCCGTGTACCCACGTCAGAGGGCCAATGAAGCACAGCACGATGAACAGGATCGTGGCCACAATCATGAACATGTATTCGCGCCGCGTGTCACTGGTGGCAGCCATTCCCGCCAACAGGGCGGGCACACCAAGGACAAGCAGCACATTTGCAGTGTTTGAGCCGACAACATTCCCCAGCGCCAAACCCGGCACGCCTTCCAGGACCGATTGAATGGAGATCAGAAGCTCGGGCGCCGAGGTGCCGAACGCAACCACTGTCAGCGATACAATCAACGCCGGAATACCCAGCCGCAAGGCAAGATTCACGGCGCCTTTGACCAGCACGTCACCGGCCAGCAACAAAATCACCAGCCCGAGGATCACAAAACCAAACTGGTCAGCCATTCCCGCCCTCACGGCAGGCCCGGCATTTTCCGCCACGCAGGTTCATTCGCCCACAGTCCGGGCAGATGCGCGGCTTGGGCAACGGGCGGCTTTCACCGGAGCGGCCAATCTTCCAGTTTTTGGGCCAGCGCAGGCGGCCGAACATGGCCAGCACCACCATGCCGATCAGAAAGAGGGAGACAATCTTGACCATCAATTCAGTCCATATCGCGCATATAACGCGCGCTCCTCGACGCTTTGGTTCAGATCGGCCAGCACCTGTGCGCCAAGGCGCGGGATCAGCGGTTTCTTCGGACCGTAAGGCGCAAACCTCACCTTGTCGCCATATAGCTCTTTCAGCTTCGGCACCAAATGCCCAATTCCGTCAGCCAGCCCCAACTCGATCCCCTTGGCCCCGGTCCAGAACGCGCCAGTGAACAGCTGCGGGTCATCCGCCAGCCGGTCGCCGCGCCGCGCCTTCACATGGGTCATGAACGCATCGTGGATTTCCCGTTGCAGGTCTTTCAGACGCTCCACATCCTGCACCCGTTCAGGCCGGAACGGATCAAGGATCGACTTGTCTTCCCCCGCCGTATGCACGCGCCGCTCAACCCCCAGCTTACCCATTGCCTCCACAAATCCGAACGAGGCCGAGATCACGCCGATGGACCCGACGATAGAGCTTGGGTCAACCCAGATATCATCCGCCGCGCAGGCAAGCCAATAGCCGCCCGAGGCCGCGACGTCCTCGACAAAGGCATGCACCTTCACGTTCTTCTCAACCGCCAGACGGCGGATTCGTGCGGCCACCAAAGCGGATTGCACAGGTGATCCGCCGGGGGAGTTTATCACCAGCGCCACCGCCACCGGTTTGCCTTTGGCAAAGGCCTTCTCGATCACCGGCGCGAAAGTGGCATCACTGATGCCACCGCGCGCACCTGCGGCAATTGCACCTTGCAGGCGGATCACCGCAACACGTGGATCAGAATTCAGGAAGGGGATAAAACGTTTCATGTATGGCGATGTAAGCGGCAGCGGACATAGCAACAAGGCAAGTCGTGCGTTTTCACGGCACTTGTTGCCCCACATCCAACATTTCGCACAATTGTATCGCCAAGCCTTGCTGTAGGTGTCTTCGTCTGCTCGGGGATGGCTACATAAACCTTGCGCCGTTTGACCGGTGCAATTTGGCTCAGGCAATGGTGGCTAAGGGTGCTTTCGTCCGGGGTTTCACCACACTCACAGAGTACAAACGCCACCACAAACCCCGCAGTGGCGCCACAGGTGCCAATCCGGGTGCGATATTCACGGCTCGGCTCATGGCGCTCGGCTCATGGCGCTCGGTTTATGGCGCTCGGTTTATGGCGCGCGCACCGAAAGGCGCTGCTCCCCAAGGCGATCAATGCCCAGCCGCATCTCTTGGCCCGCCCGTAGAAACACCTGAGGTGACTTGCCCATTCCAACCCCCGGAGGGGTGCCGGTTGTTATCAGATCCCCAGGTTCCAACGTCATGAAACGGCTGACGTATTCCACAATGAATGCAGGGCCGAAAATCATTGTGTTTGTGTTCCCGTCCTGCATTCGCTTGCCGTCAACCTCCAGCCAAATGCCCAACGCCTGCGGGTCTTCAACCTCATCAGGGGTGACCAACCATGGCCCGATCGGCGCAAAGGTGTCGTAACTTTTCCCCTTGGTCCACTGGCCGCCCATCTCTTGCTGAAACGCGCGCTCCGACACGTCATTCACGATGCAATACCCTGCGATATGTGCGGCCCCCGCGCCCGCGCCCACGTTCTTGGCGCGCGACCCGATCACTAAGCCAAGCTCCACTTCCCAATCCGTCTTCTTGCTACCGGGCGGCAGGATCACCGGGTCATAGGGGCCGGAGATCGCCGTGGTGGCTTTCATGAACAACACCGGTTCACTTGGGACCTCCCAGCCACCCTCAGCCGCATGATCGGCGTAGTTCAGGCCAACACACACCAATTTCCCCACATTGCCGACACATGGCCCAAGCCGCACGTCGCCAGCCAAAGGCAATGCGTCCGGTGTGATCTCTGGCATCGCCGCCAATGACCCGCCGTCGATATCGGTGACCACACCTGACAGGTCACGCACCGCGCCGTTCGCATCCAAAACACCGGGCTTTTCCGCGCCCACTTCACCCCAACGCACAAATTTCATCGCAACTGGCTCCCTTGCTTAAGTTGCCCGCATCATGCTTCGCTTACACACCATGTCCAAGAGGGATCACCGATGCCAAATATTCTGATCCTCGGCGTTTTCGTCGCAGACGCCGCGTTTAGAACTGAGCGTATGCCCGTGGTGGGGGAAACTCTGCTTGGGTCCAGTTTTCAGCTGGGGCCGGGCGGGAAAGGCTCTAACCAAGCGGTTGCAGCTGCGAAAGCAGGGGGGGATGTGGGGTTTCTCAGCCGCATCGGGGCTGACACCTTTGGACAGATTGGCCGGGAAGTGTGGGCTGATGCAGGTGTCACGCCGCTGGTGATCGAAGACCCTGAGCGCCCCACCGGCGCCGCTGGCATCTTCATTGAGGAAGCCTCTGGCAAAAACGCTATCATTGTCGCACCCGGTGCGGCAGGTGCGATCAGTGTGGCTGACATTGACGCACGCACCGATGACATCGCGCAGGCCAAAATCGCAATGACCCAGCTGGAGCAACCGATGGAGGCCGCATTTCGCTTCCTCCAGATCGCAGCGGGCGCAGGCGTTACCACCATCCTAAACCCCGCCCCCGCCGCTGATTTGCCTGAAGGCATGCTTGCCCTGTGCGATTACGTCACCCCGAATGAGACGGAGGCGGAAGCGCTGACCGGCCTGTCCGTCACAACCGTCGAGGACGCGCTGAAAGCCGCCAAAGTGCTGTTGGAAAACGGTGTCCGCAAGGGTGCGTTGATTACGTTGGGGGAAAACGGCTCGCTCTTCTGGGACGGCACGCGGGCGATCCACACCAGGCCGATGAACGCCGGACCAGTTGTTGATACCACCGGCGCAGGTGATGCGTTTAACGGCGGTTTTGCGACGGCGCTGGCCGCCGGGCACCTGATTGAAAAGGCGTTAGATTTCGCCACTGCCACAGCCGCGCTGAGTGTCACAAAACACGGCACTGCCGTCGCCATGCCCAGCCGCGACCAGATCGACGCGCTGCTTCAGTCCTGAACGTCGAGTGAGCTTTCCACATCCGCCACATAGGCGTTCAGCCCATCGCGGAACTTGGAGGGCACTGTATCAATCAGCATGTCCCGCAGGCCCACCCATTGCGGTGACTGAAACAGGAACCGCATCCGGTGGTAATGCAAGATCACCGCGTCAGGTGTGTTGGAATAATCACCCCGATGCGACAGCGAGTAATTGTGCAACTCATCCAACACACGGGTCTTGTAGCCAAAGCGCTTCATCGTCAGCGGCAGGGTGATCTGGTCAAGCCAGGGGCGCTTGTTCGCGATGGCGCAGTTCAGGTCAAAATCCAGCGCCGTGTCACGCCAGTGCTCCCCAAAACGTTTGCCATCCTCGGGGTGTTTCGCCTCGGGAAAAGCCACAAACCCGGCGTTGAAATAGGGCACATACTCCATCTTCGCGCCGCGCAGCAGGCGCACACGTTCTTGCGGAACGTCCATATCAAAATGTGCATAAGCGCGGGTCCACCGGGCGTTCTTGCCACCCCAGGTGGGCCGCCCTTCAGGCGCCGCGGCAACCATATCCGGGGCCAGGTCCATGAACTCCGCCAATGAGCGTGTACAGGCCATATCAGTGTCGAGGAAAATTGCGTGGCTGGTGCCACGCACGTCGCAAGCTGCAACCATCTTGTTGCCATGGGGATAAGGTTTTTTCCACTTCGGCGGTTCGTCCAGGGTTCGCAGCTCCACCTTGCAAACCTCATAGATCGCGTGGGTCATATCGCGAATTTCGGGCCGGAACGTGGCACTGGCATAAGCGTATTGCGTAACGCGATCGTCACCTTTGTGCGCGTCCGCCAATGAAGCCGCCAACAGCCACGACTGCTTTTCCAGCCGGATACCATCCGCCACATAGAAAAGCGCTAGGGATTTTGGCTCACTCATGGCGGTTGTTCCGCGTTTTACTGCTCGGGCCTCACTTTGCCCCGAAACGAAGCCTCACGCCAGCCCAAGCATTTCCAGCGGCTCAGACCTCGAGATCGGCCACAAATATCCCGTCAGCCCCGTTTTTGCAGGAGGCCACCAGCATGCCGCCCGCCCGTTGGTGGTCGGGATTCGCGGCGTAAGCGTCAAGCGACGCTCTATCCGTGAACGTGCATACAAACCCGTAGGGGTAACGCTCCGACTTCTGCTCAAAATCGCGGTTGGGTCCGTGGTGGAAGCTGAGCAATCCGGGGATTTGCGCGGGCAACGTTTCGAGGATTGCCATCGCGCCACCAATCGCCGTCATCGCATTGGCGCCGTCAGGCTCCAGCATCACAAAATGATATAACATTGATCTACCTTTTTGGCCGGGCACGTCCAAATGGAAGTGGATGCTTCCAGATGGCGCGAAAATCATTGACGTTTGTCAGGGTCGGCCCGGTGATGACCTGATCGCCAATTTCAGCAAAGAAACTGTGAGCATTGTTGCGGTCCAGCGCCGCCTGCGGGTTGATACCTTTGGCGCGGGCTCTAGCGAGAGTGTCTGGGGTGATCACAGCGCCCGCCACCTCCGCCGCGCCATCCACACCGTCCGTATCACAGGCGATGGCGTGAATGTTTTCGTTACCGTTCAATGCTAAAGCCAGCGCGAGGGCGTATTCCGCGTTCGGCCCGCCAATGCCGTCGCCGCGCCGGGTGACGGTCAATTCGCCCCCCGATAAGATCACTGTGCCGGGGGCCGCATGCAGCGCGTGCAAGGCATGGATGGCCGCCACGTCCCGCGCCTCACCTTCAATGGAATCGCCAAGAATCTCAACATGATACCCGGCGTCTCGCGCTTTCGTAGCGGCCGCTTCCAGCGACTGGGACGGCGCGGCATAGATCACGTTTTTCACGCGGCTGAGGCGCGGATCGTCTTTGGGGAGCGGATCACCACCTGCCTCCAGATAGGCCCGGATCGCTGGCGCAGGCTCCACCGCCCAATTTTCCAACTCTTTCAACGCCCTATCGGGGTTTCCCCGGTGCCCCACGGTTGGTCCGCTGGCGATGTCACCGGGATCATCTCCGGGCACGTCCGAGATCATCAGCGCCAGCATTCGTGCCGGATAAGCCGCCGCTGCAAGACGCCCGCCCTTAACCGCCGACAGTTCCTTGCGGATTGCGTTGATTGTTCCGATTGGTGCGCCAGACGCGAGCAGCCCTTGGGTAAGCGCTTGTTTTTCCGCCAATTTAACGCCAGCAACCGGCGCGCACAGCAAAGCTGAGCCGCCACCTGAGATCAGGGCGAGGACGAAATCACCCTCTCCCAACCCGTGCAGAAGCTCCAACATCCGCCTTGTCGCCACCTCTCCAGCTTCATCTGGAACCGGGTGGGAAGCCTCAACAATTTCAATGCCCTGGCAGGGCCGCCCATACCCGTACCGGGTGATCACAAGGCCCTCGCAAGGGCCCCATTGCGCCTCTACCGCCTCTGCCATTCGCGCGCTGGCTTTGCCCGCGCCGATCACCACCACTCGCCCCTCAGGCTT
>JAESTV010000181.1 GCA_016763475.1 Roseicyclus sp. | reverse complement strand
GTTCGCCCAACACCAATCCTGCCGTCAGGATGCCGACGATGGGGATTCCCAGTGCAAATGGGGTGACCAAGGCGGCGGGATGGCGCGACAGCAATGTGCCCCAGATCGAATACCCGATGATGGTGGAGATGATCGCCACATAGAAAACACCGCCCCATCCGCTTGGCCCCATGGCCGCGATGGTGGCAAATGGCGCAGGTCCTTCAAACGCCAGCGACAGGCCAAGCATCGGCAGGGGCGGCACCAGGCTGGCCCAGATGAACAGCGCCGGCATGTTGACGCCGGACAGGCGGCGAAACACCAGGTTGCCGCAGGCCCAGGACAACGCGCCGCACAGCACCAGCGTGAGGCCGATAAGGGTGACATTGCCGCCACCCGCAATCCCGAACCCCGCCAGCCCGACGCACGCCAGCACAATCCCCGCAATCTGTACCGCAGACACCCGTTCGCCAAAAAACACCGCCGCCAGAAGGATCGTCAGCGGGGCCTGACTTTGCAGGATCAACGAGGCCAGGCCCGCCGTCACATCTGCCCTCATGGCGCTGAACAAAAAGCCAAACTGTCCCATATTCACCAGCAACCCAATCGCCAGGATCGCCCCCCAAGACGCCGGGCGCGGGAACAGCGCAATCAAGGGCACAAGAATGGCAAACCGCAGGCCAACAAACAGAAACGGCGGCAACTCCTCCAGCACCAATTTCATCGCGGTGAAGTTGGAGCCCCAAGCCAAAACAACAAGAAGCACCAGCCCAAGATCGCGGGGCGGCATCATCGAGGGAGGCTTCAAGTGAGGCGGCGAGGTCATCACCGCACTTGGACCGTAGGCGTGGTGGCGTGCAAGGGGTCAGTCATCCAGGGCGTGGGTGAACATCACAATCCGCCGCCCCTCGTTCCGCCAGCCAGGACGGCCGTAGAACCCCTCGGCCCTGTTGGCGGGATCAGCCAGCTCCCGGATCTCGGCACATAACTTCGGCCCTACCAGCGTGCGCCCCAGATCAGCCAACGGGTGGATCAGGGCCGTGGCAAGCCCGCGCGTCGCCAAGGGCCGGCCACGCCAAGTTGAATAACCTACATTTGCGGCGGCGTGTCGGGGTGGTGGTAGCGCATACCAGAACAGATGCTGATCATCTGCGTGTTGTCCATCGCCACAATTATATGCAGCCGCGGATCAGCGAGATAGCTGGTGAGGAGGTCAGCGTCGGGCGGGCCGTCAAAGACGTCGTCATGCACTCCGTCAAACCGCGCTAAGTCGCCCGCTCCTGCCCTCACCAACCGGGTTTTGGCACCTCTCCAGACATAAAAAACCGCGCGAGGATCACACTACACGAGGGTCGCACCACACGTGGGTCACACCTGCCGGATCTTTGGCTTACGCGCTGGCGGCCATCTGATTGTGTTTGCGCGCGACCCATTCTTTTGCCGTTTCCACCGCCACAGCGGCATCCCGGCAGTAGGCGTCGGCGCCAATGGCTTTGCCGAACTCTTCGTTTAATGGCGCACCACCGACAAGTACGATGTAATCGTCACGCATGCCTTTCTCGATCAATGTGTCGATCACCACCTTCATGTAAGGCATCGTTGTGGTCAGAAGGGCCGACATGCCAAGGATATCGGCCTCTTCTTCGATCAAGGCCTCAATATACGCATCAACGGCGTTGTTGATGCCCAGATCGACAACCTCAAAACCGGCACCTTCCATCATCATCGACACAAGGTTTTTGCCGATGTCGTGGATGTCACCTTTGACCGTTCCGATCACCATTTTGCCCACACGAGGTGCGCCGGTTGCGATCAACAGGGGTTTCAGGATCTTCATGCCGCCTTTCATCGCGTTGGCGGCCATCAGAACCTCGGGCACAAACAAGATACCATCGCGGAAGTCGTTGCCCACAATGGTCATCCCCCCCACCAGCGCTTCGGTCAGCACCCGGTACGGCGTCCAATCACGCCCCAATAGAATGTTGACGCCGTCCTCAATCTCTTCCTTGAGGCCATCGTAAAGGTCGTCAAACATCTGCGCGACAAGATCTTCGTCGTTCAATTCGGCCAGGATGATGTCGTCGTCTTGGTCAGACATGGGCGTGTGCTCCTGCTAACCGGCAGGTGTACCGGTGTTTTTTCACTATCTAGCCCTTTCCTAGCGGCGGTGATGGCAAATTGCGACACCGGGTGATAATTGCGCGACTTTGATTGCGGATGTTCTGTAAATGTTCTAACAATTCAACGATGGATATCACCGGTAAATCAGTGCGCGGACGTGGGGCGCAGAGCAACGCGGTTGGCCGGTTCGAGCGTCATGGCCGGGAAGCCGTGGATGACGGCTGGGATATTGTCGAGGATTTGCCTCCCCTGCGCACCGAAGTGACAGACGAAGTGCCGCGCCGGGTGATAACACGCAACACCTCACCCGACATCTCGTTTGACCGATCAATCAATCCCTATCGCGGGTGTGAACACGGGTGCGTCTATTGTTTCGCGCGGCCCTCTCACGCCTATCTGGGCCTGTCGCCGGGGTTGGATTTTGAGACCAAGCTGATTGCGCGGCCCCAGGCACCCCGTGTGTTGGAGGCAGAGTTGCGGCGCGCGTCTTACCGCTGTGACGTGATCGCCATTGGCACCAACACCGACGCCTACCAACCGATCGAGAAGGAGCGCCGCGTGATGCGCGGCGTGCTGGAGGTGTTGCAGGGGTTCCGCCATCCTGTGGCCATCGCCACCAAAGGCACGCTGATCGAGCGGGATTTGGATATTCTGTCTGAGATGGGGCAGGCGGGCCTGGCCCACGTCGGCATCTCGGTAACAACGTTACAGCCAGATTTGTCGCGGAAGATGGAGCCGCGTGTGCCGTCACCTGCGCGCCGTCTGCGTACAATTGAGGCGCTGTCCAGGGCTGGCGTGCCGGTGCGGGTGATGATCTCACCCATCGTGCCGGGGCTTAGCGACCATGAGTTGGAGGCGATTGTTGACGCGGCCCGCGACGCGGGTGCGGTGGCGGCCAGCATGATCCCGCTGCGCCTGCCCCGTGAAGTTTCGGGTCTTTGGCAGGATTGGCTGGCTGAAAATTATCCGGAGCGTGTGGGCCGGGTGATGTCGAAGCTGCGGGACATGCATGGGGGCAAAGACTACGAGGCCGAATTCGGCAAGCGCATGAGGGGGGAAGGCCTGTGGGCGAATCTGTTGCAGCAGCGTTTCACGCGGGCCACGCGTGCGGCGGGCCTGGCCGAACGCTTGCCCCCCCTGCGCACCGACCTGTTTGAAGTGCCGTTTGCCACGGGTGATCAGTTGGCGCTGTTTTGAATGGCGCTCCAACGGGACGTTCAGGGGGCCAAGAGCCTTCGAAGGCTCTTACCACTCCCTTCGAAGGGAGTGCGGGCGCGCGGAACTGATCGCAGGGATGATGATTCCTTTTGAAGAATGTACTCGGGCCTTTGAGGTCACTCTGATGGCTCACCCGGCCCCGGAGTGTCCTAAATCCGGATGCCGAAAGCAGGCGTGTGCAGACCCTTCGAAGGGTCTGGTAAATCTCTTCGAAGAGATTTGGGCGCGTTACAGCGTTTTGCGTTTCAACTGAGACAGCGCATCACCCTGACCGGCGAGGCTTGGTTTGTGAAACAACTGCGCTCATTGGTCAGGGTGGTTCAAATCAAACGCAAAGCGCTCTAGTCGACGACTTTCACCGGGTCTCGATTACAGAAAATGACAACCTGACCACCGTTGACCACTGCGCGATACCCGCGTCGTCTGAGGGCCAAGCGGAAAAGGTCCCAGCCAACAATCCGCTCAACATCGCGGGTTTTGCGCCGAACCACACCGCCTTGTGCCGCAGCCTTGGAGCTGAAGACATGGGCGATCCACTGATCCGGGTTAACAAAACCCGGAGGTGAACGCCGCTCAGGGCGGGGAGACGCTGGGCGAGAGGACAAGGGACGGGCCGACGAGGGGTGGGCCGACGAGGGGCGGGGTAAGGTAAAGAGATCACGCATGGCGCAATTTTGGACGGGCCGTGGTTAAGGTGAGGTTAAGACGAGACTCAGACGGTTGCGCGCCGACGTCCACGCCGTTCCCGCACCGGGCCACCACCACCTTCTTCCGTGCCATCGACTCCGGACGAGAAGCCGCCAAGCTCTGCCGCGATCTGCTCCAGGTTCGGGGCCGTACCACGGGGCGTGTCTTCCAGCGCACGGCGCATTTGCGTCAGATGTTCTGGCGTTGTGCCACAGCATCCGCCAATGATTGTGGCCCCACAATCACGGGCCAGCACCGCGTAACGCGCCATCAGGTCCGGGGTGCCATCATAGTGGATATGGCCATCGACGTACTTAGGGATACCGGCGTTGCCTTTGGCAATAACGGGCCGCTCAGAGCCGGATGCGCGGAATCCCAGAACAGTGCGCAGCAGGTCCGATGCGCCGACCCCACAATTTGCGCCATACGCCAGCGGCGCGTGATCCAACTTCTCAACCATTGCGGCCATTGCGGCCGACGTCAGACCCATCATCGTACGGCCTGCGGTGTCAAAACTCATCGTGCCACACCACGGCATTCCGGCCAGAGCCGCAGCCTCAGCGGCGGCTTTGTATTCCTCTGCGGCAGAGATGGTCTCAACCCACAGCACATCCGCGCCGCCTGCTTTCAGGCCCTCGGCCTGTTCATGGAACATCTCAACCGCGATCTCATGGGTCAGCGCCCCCATGGGGGCCATGATCTCTCCGGTTGGTCCGACCGAGCCTGCAACGATCACATCACGCCCCGCCGTATCCGCAACCTCACGGCCGATTTCAGCGGCTGCTTTGTTCAATTCAAACACCCGGTGCTGGGCATTGTGCAGTTTCATCCGCGCCGCGGTGCCGCCAAATGAATTGGTCAAGAACAGGTCCGAGCCCGCGTCAACGGCGCCTTTGTATAGCGCGTGAATCTGGTCGGGTTGTTCGACATTCCACAATTCAGGCGCGTCACCTGATTGGAGCCCCATATTGAACAGCGCCGTCCCGGTGGCACCATCGGCCAACAGCCAATCGCGCGAGGCCAGCATTTTCGACAGGGCATCAGACATCAGGCTTCCTTTCTGGGAACGCGCGTGCGCGAGCCATAGAAAAGCGGCTCAACATGAGCAAGCCGCAAAACATGCATGATTTTTATGAGCCGCGCTCATGTAGCAAAATACACGCTGTGAACTCGTAAGGCGGGGCAAAATCCGCCCTACGGATTAGCTCTGCGCAAACGCGCTCAAGTAGCCCGAAGGGCGGTAGCGCACTTAAGACTCCGCTCAAGTAGCCCGAAGGGCGGTAGCGCACCCAAAAAACCTTGGTGGCGCTCTTGAAGCTCGTCCATCAACTGCGCTTTGGCGATCGGCATCAGTTCTTCATACTTCGCCCGAATCTCTGCTTCAGGCAGCTTCCCGTTCAGATCACCCATAACCTTGCGCATGACGTCCTCATGGCCGGCTTCCTCAAAATCCGACTTCACAACTTCGACCGCATAAGCCGTCGCGTCATCACCGGATTTGCCAAGCGCTTCGGCGACCCAAAGCCCCAACAGCTTGTTGCGGCGGGCCTCAGCCTTGAATTGCATCTCGGCATCATGGGCGTACTTGTTTTCAAAGGCGTTTTCGCGGTCATCAAAGGTGGGCATTGATCTCTCCGTCAAAGCATAAAATTGGCGTTGGCGTAACCTTAGCGCCCCGTGCAAGAGGGCCGCAAGCGCAAGCGGCCCCGCGCGCTTGCGACACAACGCGCTTTGACCTATAGCCAAGCCACCTTGGCGGCCGCTGCCCTTTGAGCCGCCCAACAATTCCGGGATGATTAAAATGGCGCGCCGCAAGCTGGTTTACGAAGGCAAGGCCAAGATCCTCTATGAAGGTCCAGAGCCGGGCACTCTGGTGCAGTATTTCAAGGATGACGCCACCGCCGGTAACGGTGAGAAGAGGGACACAATTGACGGCAAAGGTGCGTTGAACAACCGCCTGTCCGAATACTTCATGACCGGCCTCGGCACGATCGGAGTGCCGACACATTTCATTAAACGCCTGAACATGCGTGAGCAGTTGATCCGCGCGGTTGAGATCATTCCGCTGGAAGTTGTGGTGCGCAACGTTGCCGCCGGTTCGATCTGCGAGCGTTTGGGCATCGAAGAAGGCACCCCAATGCCGCGCCCGATTGTGGAGTTCTACTTAAAGAACGACGACCTGAATGACCCCATTGTCAGCGAAGAACACATCATCGCCTTTGGGTGGGCCGCGCAGCAGGACCTGGATGATATGGTGTCGCTGGCCCTGCGGGTGAACGATTTTCTCAGCGGTTTGATGCTGGGTGTCGGCATCAAGCTGGTGGACTTCAAGATCGAGATCGGGCGGGTCTGGGACAATGAATTCATGCGTCTGATTGTGGCCGATGAGATCAGCCCGGATAGCTGCCGGTTGTGGGATATCGAGACCAACCGCAAACTCGACAAAGACGTGTTCCGCCGCGATCTCGGCGATCTGGCGGATGCCTACACCGAAGTGGCCCGCCGTCTGGGTGTGATGCCGCAAGGGCCCTCGGGTGTGTCGAGGCCAACTTTGATTAACTGACCTTCGGGGCCCTTGGATGGGCACCTGTGGGTTTTCGTGTTCGAGGCAAGAAGAAGGGCAGGGCGCATGAAGGCTGTTGTTACCGTGATGCTGAAACAGGGTGTGTTGGACCCCCAGGGGGCCGCGGTGCAATCCGCGCTTGGAGCAATGGGGTTTGAGGGTGTGGGCGGAGTACGCCAGGGCAAGGTGATCGAGCTGGATCTGGCCGAGGGTACGTCTGAGGCGCAGGTGACTGAGATGTGTGAAAAACTGCTCGCCAACACCGTGATCGAGAGCTACCGGGTGGAGATGCCGCAGACGGATGTAACCTCGTGAAAGCGGCGGTTCTGGTCTTTCCGGGGTCAAACTGTGACCGCGATCTGGCGGTGGGTTTTCGCACCGCGGGTTTTGACGTTGATATGGTCTGGCACAAGGAAACCACGTTGCCGGAACGTATCGACGTGGTGGGTATCCCCGGCGGGTTTTCCTACGGGGATTATCTGCGCTGTGGTGCAATTGCCGCGCAATCGCCGATCATGGGTGCGGTGGCAGAGTTTGCGGGCAAGGGTGGCCATGTCCTGGGGGTCTGTAACGGGTTCCAGGTGCTGTGTGAGACGCGGCTGTTACCCGGCGTATTGATGCGCAACGCGGCGTTGAAGTTTGTGTGCCGGGCTGAGCCGCTGGTGGTGGCCAGTGCCGACAGCCCATTCACCAATGGCTATACCACCGGGGATCAGATCAGCGTTCCCGTGGCGCACCATGACGGCAATTATCAGATCGACGACGATGGCCTCGCTGCCCTGCGCGACGGGGACCGGATTGCGTTCATCTATGGTGACAACCCCAACGGCGCGCGGGCTGATATTGCCGGAGTGCTGAGCGCCAACCGCCGTGTGCTTGGGATGATGCCTCACCCCGAACGCGCTGTGGACGTGGCCCACGGCGGCACTGACGGCTGCGCCCTTTTCGCCTCGCTGGCGGCGGCGTTTGTCACCGCGTAAGCGGCGCAAAGACCGCTGGCCCTTGAGCGGCAGCCGCGCGCGGCATAGGTTACCTTGATGAACCTAGCAGACCGCCCCATGCTCCCGCTTCGGTGGGGAATTTGGCGCCCTTGGGTGTTGCGCGCCCTTATGGTGCTGTTTCTGGGTGGCGCGATTGCAATCATCTGGGTCTCGAACATTTGGCTGACCGAACGGTTTACCGAATCCACGCGCAATCGCGCTGAGGTGCGCCTGGCGATCTACTCAGGCTCCGTCATCTCTGAAATCCAGCGCCACCAGGTTGTGCCGCTACTCCTCAGCCGTGACCCGGTTCTGATCCGCTCGCTTGAGGCGAATGATTATACCAACACCTCACAATACCTGATCTCCTATGTGGACGAAATCGGTGCGGCCTCAATCCTGTTGCTGGACCGTGAGGGGCGTGTTGTGGGGGCCACCGATCGGGCGCGGATTTCCCAGCGGCGCGACAGTGACCCCTTCTTTGTTGAGGCGACACGCTCTCCCAACACGGTGTTTACCTCAAACGAGCCTGAGACCGGGCGTTTCGATTTCACCTTCTCGCGCCAGATTGAAAACGGTGACGGCCTGCTGGGTGTGATCCTGGTTGAGATTGACCTCGCGCGGCTTGTGCAGCGCTGGCGCGGCGCATCTGAGGCGGTGTTTTTGACCAACTCTCAGGGTGAGATCATCCTGTCTACGGAAGCCCGCTGGCGCGGTCGAACAGAGGCTGAGGCGATGGCCCTGCGCGCACCACCCAGCGCGATACAACGAGCGTTGGAGGGGGCCACAGATTGGGCCTTTGGTGATCCGGGGCCGAACTTCTTTGGCGCGGCGACGATCCGGTTGGAAACGCGGATCCCGTTCCGGGGTTGGCGCATCGTCAGTTACACCGCCTATACGTCCGTGCGCGAACGGGTGAACGGAGTTCTGGCGCTCGAAATCATGGGATTCGCGCTGCTGTTGGCGGGGGCGTTTTATGTCCTGAGCCGCCGTGCCCGATTACAGACCGCGGTTCTGGCTCAGGAGTCGGCGGAGCTTCGCCGCCTTAACGCACGCCTCCAGCGGGAAATTGCCGAACGCCAAAGGGTGGAACGGACCCTGGAAGAGGCGGAATTGAGCCTCCAGCAAAGTCAGAAACTTGCGGCTTTGGGTGAGATGTCAGCAGCGGTCAGCCACGAGTTGAACCAACCGCTTGCGGCGATGAAAACCTATCTCGCCGGTGCGCGCCTTTTGCTGCAACGCAAACGCACCGAAGAAGCCGCGTCCAGTTTCCAGCGAATTGATGACCTGATTGAACGTATGAGCGCCATCACCCGGCAGCTGAAATCCTATGCCCGCAAGGGTGGAGACGCTCTGGAGCCGGTCGATTTGCGCGATGCCCTGAAGGGGGCCATAACGATGATGGAGCCGCAGTTGCGCACCGATACCGTTCATATAACCCAAAGCCTGCCGCGCAAACCTGCCATGGTGTTTGCTGACCGGCTACGCCTGGAACAGGTGATCATCAACCTCCTGCGCAACGCCCTTGATGCGATGGGCGGGGCAGAGGATCAGGAAATTGACCTGATAATTGTGGAGGGTGAGGAGGTTGTCCTGACCGTACGTGACAGCGGGCCGGGGATTGACGATCTGGAGGCTTTGTTCGAGCCATTCTACACCACAAAGAAACCCGGTGAGGGGGTTGGCCTTGGGCTGGCGATCTCGTCCGGGATCATCAAAGACCTTGGCGGGCGTCTGAGTGCGCGCAACGGGGAAGGTGCAGGCGCAGTGTTTGAGGTGCGTCTGCCGGCACTGGCTGATGCGCAAGAGGCGCGCAGGACTGCGGCGGAATAGGAATGCGTTTTGCGTCTGAATTTGGAGTTCAGATTTGATGCAGAGCACACACACGATTGACCGGGAGGGGGGCCAGTTCCACCTTTCCAGACACCGGAAAAGCGAAAACGGCTTTTGAAAAGGACGGCGACATGAAGATCGCGATTGTAGATGATGAACAGGACATGCGGCAGTCGATCAGCCAATGGCTGGCGTTGTCGGGTTTTGACACCGAAACCTATGCCTCGGCAGAAGAAGCGCTGAAGGCCATCGGCTCGGACTTTCCCGGCGTTGTGGTGACAGACGTGAAGATGCCCGGCATGGACGGCATGGCCTTCCTCAAACGCCTGATGGGTGTGGACAGCGGCATTCCGGTGATCCTGATTACCGGCCACGGCGATGTACCCATGGCGGTGGAGGCGATGCGCATCGGCGCATATGACTTCCTTGAAAAGCCGTTTAACCCGGACCGGATGACGGACCTTGCCAAACGGGCCGGGCAGCAGCGTCGCCTGACGTTGGACAACCGCGCCCTGCGCCGTGAACTCAGCGACGGCACCGTGTTGATGCGCAAACTCATCGGCTCGTCCCCGGTGATGGAGCGCTTGCGCGAAGATATCCTGGATCTGGGGCAGGCCGATGGCCATGTTCTGATCACCGGCGAGACCGGGACCGGCAAAACCCTGGTTGCCCATGCGTTGCATGCTGTGGGTCCACGGGCGGGCAGGTCCTTCGTGATCCTCAGTTGCGCCGCCCATGACGAAGAAGTGATCACCGCCAAGCTGTTCGGACCGGTGGGGGAGGATCAGGACAAGCCGCTGGTTGAACAGGCCCGTGGCGGCACTTTGGTGCTGGAGGATATCGAAGCCCTCAGCCAGGCGCTGCAAGCGCGGTTGCTGACCTTCATCAACGAGCAGGGCACACCTGCGGAAACCCGCATCGTCGCGATCTGCAACGCGCCGGAACCTGAGAATTGTGAGGCCAGTTTGCGGCCTGACCTGTTTTACCGCCTTGCCGCCATGCTCATTGACCTGCCCCCCCTGCGTCAACGCGGTGAGGATATCCTGACGCTGTTCACCCGTTTCGGAGAGCAGTTCAGCGAGGAATATGGCACCGACGCGCCACAGGTCACGGCTCAAGAGGCGGCCCAGCTGCTTCAGGCACCGTGGCCCGGCAACGTCCGCCAGCTGATCAATATTGCCGAACGGGCAATCCTGCAGCAACGGCGCGGGTCAGGCTCCATTGCCTCGCTCCTGATGTCGGACAACACCCAAATCGCCCCGCAGGCAATTGGCGAGGGTAAGCCCCTGAAGGAATATGTTGAAGCGTTTGAACGTATGTTGATCGACAACACCATGCGCCGTCACCGCGGCTCCATTGCCAGCGTCATGGACGAGTTGTGCCTGCCACGCCGGACCTTAAACGAGAAGATGGCGAAGTACGGCTTGAGCCGGTCGGATTACCTGTAACCACAGGTGATTGATTGCGCCTGAAAGCCACTGACGCGCCGACGTCAAGCGCAGTGACGCCAGACCGAATTGCAGGGTTGGCGCCCCCTAGTCACAGACGACGAAGGCGCGGTGATCCTGCTGGCCTTGTTGGCGGGACAGGTGTGTCGATTCGGAAAGGGGAGAAGGAAACCCGCGATGTGTTCACTCATGCCTATAGGTGTGCCCCTGATACGCTGAACAACCTCTTTAACTGACGCCATCGCGCGTTTGCCCATTGTCTTTAGGTTCTCCGCTCCCTTAATGTTAAACGACTGGCAATCTGCCAGACAACAGTTTCTCTGCACCTCCGCAGTCCGTGCCGCGCGACGACGCCGCACCGAAGAGGGAGCAGGTCACTTGGCCCATGTGCGCTTTGACGCGCAAGGGACCGCACCGAACCGCCTACCTCAGTTTTCGGGGGGGCATGAATGGTTGGCGAACCGCTTGTGGTTCAGTCATCGGAGACAGTAGCGATGCATCGCCGCGGCGCACAGACGGAACACTTTGAACGGCCTACGGCCGTTGCCGTCGTTGCCGGGCGCATCGCCACATCAACACAACGTAGCACCTCAATTGCGGCACGTCAGGGCATAGCCCTATGCAGGCACGCGGGGCAGTTACGGGCAAGGATAACATGGCAAAGACAATGCTCATCGATGCCACCCACGCGGAAGAAACCCGCGTTGTGGTGGCAGACGGCAACAAGGTTGAGGAATTCGACTTTGAGTCGCTGAACAAGCGGCAACTCGCAGGAAACATATATTTGGCAAAGGTGACGCGGGTTGAGCCCTCGTTGCAGGCTGCCTTTATCGATTATGGCGGAAACCGGCACGGTTTCCTCGCGTTTTCGGAAGTTCACCCTGACTACTACCAAATTCCGGTTGCGGATCGTGAGGCCCTTTTGGCCGAAGAACGCGCCTATGCCGAACAGCAGGCCAAGGATGAGGAGGAGGAATCCTCCAAACCCAAGCGCCGTCGCCGCAGGCGTCGTGGGCCCGAGACCAAGGCCGAAGACACCGGCAATGACGCCGTCACCACCGGCGCACCGTCGGGCATGGATGTGGTTGACCTCGAAGAGGGCGAAGCAGCCGCTGAGCCTGACGTGGCTTTGGACCCAGAGGCATCGACGTCCAATGAGGGCCTGTCGCCGATGGAACTGGTGAAAGACACTCCAGTGGAAGAACCCGATGGCAATGACGACGCGGACTCGGATACCGACGACACCGACACCAATGACGACGATGATGACACGGAAACCGTCGCGGATGATGATGTCGAAGAAGACATCCGCCCGTTGCGCAAGCCGCGCCCACGCAAGTACAAGATCCAGGAGGTTGTCAAAGTTCGCCAGATCATGCTGGTGCAGGTTGTCAAGGAAGAGCGTGGCAACAAAGGCGCGGCGCTGACCACTTATCTCAGCCTCGCCGGCCGGTATTGCGTGTTGATGCCCAACACTGCACGTGGCGGCGGCATCAGCCGCAAGATCACCAACGCCGCTGACCGCAAGAAGCTCAAAGACATCGCCACTGCGCTGGACGTGCCCCAAGGCGCGGGCCTGATTGTGCGCACCGCCGGGTCGCAACGCACCAAGGTCGAGATCAAACGGGACTACGAATACCTGCAACGCCAATGGGAACAGATCCGCGAGTTGACGCTGAAAAGCATCGCACCCGCGCCGGTCTACCAGGAGGGTGACCTGATCCACCGCACGATCCGCGATCTCTATAACCGCGATATCAGCGAAGTGATTGTGGAAGGTGAGGCAGGCTACCGCCACGCCAAGAATTTCATGAAAATGATCATGCCGTCCCATGCGAAAAACGTGAAACACCACGTCGACCCGATGCCGCTGTTCGCCAAATACAAGGTGGAATCCTATCTCGCGGATATGTTCAACCCGACGGTGCAGTTGCGCTCCGGCGGGTATATCGTGATTGGCATCACCGAGGCGCTGGTGGCAATTGATGTAAACTCTGGCCGGGCCACCAAAGAAGGCTCGATCGAGGAAACCGCGACCAAAACCAACCTTGAAGCCGCGGAAGAAGTTGCCCGCCAGGTCCGCCTGCGTGACCTTGCCGGTCTGATTGTGATCGACTTCATCGACATGGATGAACGCCGCAACAACACCGCGGTCGAAAAACGTATCAAAGACAAACTCAAGACGGATCGTGCGCGCATTCAGGTGGGCCGGATTTCTACCTTTGGCCTGATGGAAATGTCGCGCCAGCGGCTGCGCCCCGGCATGTTGGAGGCCACAACACAGGCGTGCCATTAATGCCATGGCACCGGCCTGATCCGTTCGGATGATTCACTGGCCTTGTCGATCCTGCGCCAGTTGGAAGAAGAAGGCACCCGTGCCCGCTCCCGTGAGGTTTTGCTGACCGCACCTGTGGGCATCGTGAACTTCCTGATCAATTTCAAACGCGACTATCTGGACGCGATTGAAGCACGGTCCGGCATGGCAATCCGCATTGAAGCGGACGCCGCCATGCTTGTCCCCGACTTCAAGATCGAGAAGTTCAAAACCGCGACACGTAAGATAACCGCCGTGGCACCTGTGGTCTCAATGGATGCCGCGCTGATGGACGACATCGACGACGGCACAACGGAGGATGATGAGGCTGTTGAAGCGGATGAGGTCGTAGAGGTTGGCGCCGTAGAGGCTGGCGAGGCCGTAGAGGCTGGCGCCGTAGAGGGTGACGACGATCAGCCCAAGAAGAAACGCCGCCGCCGTCGTGGGGGCCGTGGCCGTCGCCGCAATGGGGATGAGAATGGTCAAACCGGGGAGGAGGGAGAGGTATCTTCTGACGATCCCGCTTCCGGAGGGGTGTCTGAAGCCGCCGAAGGCGAAGACCAACCCACTGAGGCGAATGGCGAAGGTGACGCTGATGGTGATGGCGAGCAACCCAAGCGCCGCCGCCGGTCCCGTCGCGGTGGCCGTGGTCGCAAATCCGCGGATGCGCAAGCCGCTGAGGCTGATCAGCCCGCGGCAGAGGCGGCAGAGGCCACACCTGCGGACACCGCCGCTGAGCCTGCATCTGCACCTGAGCCCGAACCGCAGCCCGAACCAGGCGCAGACCTAGGCGCGGACCTAGGCGCAGACCTAGGCGCAGACCTAGGCGCAGACCCTGTGGCTATTGCCGACCCTGAGCCACAGCCTGAGCCGGCAGCCGAAGCAGAGCCTGTTGTTGAAGTTGAGCCGGCAGCCGAAGCAGAACCTGCTGTTGAAGTTGAGGCTGTCGCCGAAGCCGCTCCCGAGCCGGTTCCGGCAGCCGCAGAACCAGAACCAGAACCAGAACCAGACCCGGTTGCTGCCTCCAACGAGCCCGCCAAACCCAAGCGGCGCGGCTGGTGGTCACGCGGCTAACGCTAACGCCAACGGCTAACGCCAACGGCTAACGCCAGTGACCATCACACAAAAAGGGCGCCTCAATCGGGCGCCCTTTTTACATTCAGTTTCGTGAACCTTACGCTGCGGTGTTCCCGCTACTCCGCAGTCTCCCGTAGTATCGCCACGATGTCCTGCATATTTGCCAGCGGCACATAGCCCTGCACCAACTGGTCACCAAATACGAAACTTGGCGTGCCGGTAATCCCCAACCGCTGCGCCAATGCGTAGTTTGTATCAATTGAGGCCTGCACCAGCGGGTCGTCCATCGCGGCAAAAATCGCCCCGCTATCCAGGCCCAGATCAGCGGCCAAACGCGCCAATGCCAGCTCTGTCACGTCCGAGCGCATCGCCATCAACCCATCACCCATCTGCTCATAGGCTTCGCCGCCAAGGGCCAAACGTGTGGCAAGGGCGAAGCGCGACGCGAGCATTGATTGCTCCCCCAGGATCGGGAACTCTTTGGTGATGATCCGGATATTGCCATCCGTATCTACCAGTTCCGCAACTTCCGGGTGCGCACGACGGCAGAAGCTGCAGCGATAATCGATGAATTCGACAATCACCACGTCGCCGTCAAGATTGCCGCCCACATGATCAAAGGCAGAGTTGAACAACGCCGCCTGATTTTCGGCCACCGCCGACTGCTGAGCCAAAGCCTCGGCTTCGGCCTGTCGCCCCTCCAGAATGGCGAAGGCCTCCATCAGCACTTCGGGGTTTTGCAGGAGGTAAGCACGCACTTCGGCCTGGAACGCGTCGCGTTCGGCCTCGTTCAAGTTACCCAAATCGGTGGCCATTGCAGGGAAGCTCAGAAGCGCAGCGGTGACCACACCAAGAATAAACCGTTTCATCAAATTCTCCGTCGTCGGGGGCTTTCCTCCGATCTACCATATTTAACGCCAGTCACCAGCACAGTTACGGTTCTCTTGTCGCGCGTGCAGCGCGCCCACATCGTCGTGCGTGCAGCGCGCCACCATCGTCACACGAGGCGCCATTGACGAAACCTCCGCCGGCTGGTTTCACCCATTGACGAACTTTGAGGTCAGCCGATGCAACATTCAACCCGTGCCCTTGTCGATCCCTTTATTGTGATGGACGTGATGGAACAGGCCCGCGCGGCGGAAGAGGCCGGGCGGCACATCATCCATATGGAGGTTGGCCAACCCGGCACCGGCGCGCCGATGGCGGCGCGGCGGCGATTGGCGCAGGAGATGGAGGCAGGCCCGCTTGGGTACACCGTTGCCCTTGGTCGCCCTGATCTGCGCGCCGCCATCGCGGCGCTATATGATGAATGGTATGGCCTTGATCTTGATCCGGCGCGGGTTGTTTTGACGGCTGGTGCCTCCGGCGCTTTTATCCTCGCCTTCACCGCCTTGTTTGATGCGGGGGCACGGGTGGCATTGGGCGAACCCTGCTATCCATCTTACCGCCAGATCCTCAGCGCTTTGTCGTTGGAGCCAGTCGGTTTGCAAACCCACGCCGACACCCGGTATCAGCCGACACCGGATCATCTTTCTGGCGACCTCGACGGTCTCATCGTTGCCAGTCCCGCCAATCCCACCGGCACGATGTTGTTTGCCCCTGAGTTGCGCGCCTTGAGTGATGCCTGCGCGTCGCGCGGTATCTCTCTGATATCAGACGAAATCTACCACGGGTTGCAATATGAGGGCCGCGCAGTCAGCGCCCTCGAAGTGACGGAGGACGTCTATGTGATCAATTCGTTCTCCAAATACTTTTCCATGACCGGATGGCGGCTCGGGTGGATGGTTGTGCCGCCCGATCATGTCCGGATCATCGAACGCCTGGCTCAGAACATGTTCATCTGCCCGTCCCATGCGGCGCAGGTTGCCGCACTGGGGGCGCTCAGCCCTGAGGGGCGTGCCGAGCTTGACCAGCACCGCGATACATACACCAGGAACCGCACAATCCTGCAAAACGGTCTGCACACAGCGGGCCTCACCAACACCGCTCCCGCTGACGGGGCGTTCTATGTCTACGCCGATGTCAGCCATCTGACCGATGACACCCGCGTTTTTGCGGCGCAGATCCTTGAGCAGGCAGGTGTTGCTGTCACCCCCGGCCTCGATTTTGACAAGGCGCGCGGGGCAGGGACGTTGCGGTTTTCGTATGCCCGCGACACGGCGGATATTGCAGAAGGTGTGAGCCGTCTGATTGCGTTCATGGCGTCGAGACAGGGCTAGGCCACCCGCACATGGACTGCCCGCACATGGACTGCCCGCACATGGACTGCCCGCACGTGGACTGCCCGCACATGGACTGATAGACAGGCGCAAACGACCAAAGGGGAAAGGAACCCCCGTGCTTCGAGCAGCCCTGATTATTGCCCTCCTGTGCTTTGGCGCGCCATCTGTTGCGCAAACCCTTGGTGCATCTGCACGGGCGCTGCCCGATGGCTCGTCCCTCACTGGGAACAGCCGGGAAACCACGCTGGAACTGGCGCTTAGCCAAGCAGTGCCATTCCGGGTCTTCACGCTTGTTGAGCCGATGCGTGTGGTGATCGACTTCCGCCAGGTGGATTTCAGCGCGCTCCCCGAGGATTTCAATGGCGCAGGTGTGGTGTCGGATGTGGCGATGGGTGGCGCTTCCAGCCCCGGATGGTCACGTATGGTGTTAACCCTGTCGGAGCCGATGTCACCCCGGATCGCGGCGATGGAGGTTGATAATATAACGGGTGGGGCGCTTGTAACCCTGACCCTTGCGCCCACGGATCTGGAGACCTTCACCGCCGCCGCAGGCCCGCCGCCGGGCCTTGATGCGGTGTTATTGCCGGTTGTGGCCGAGGCGCCGCCGCGAAACGATGATACCTTCGTTGTCATGATTGACCCCGGCCATGGTGGTGTTGACCCCGGCGCTCTGCACAATGGGTTTTCCGAGGCTGATCTGATCCTCACCTTTGCCCGTGAACTGCGTGAGGTCATGCGCCGCACCGGCCGGATTGAGGTTGTGATGACCCGCGACGCTGACATCTTCGTGCCGTTGCCCACCCGTGTGACCCTGGCCCGCGCCGCTGAGGCGGACCTTTTCATCTCGCTGCACGCGGATGCGCTGGCTGAGGGGCGCGCGCAAGGCGCGACGGTTTATACCCTGTCTGATGAGGCGAGCGATGCGGCCACGGCGGCACTGGCTGAACAGCATGACCGCGCTGATCTCTTGCAAGGTGTGGACCTGTCGGGCACCGATGATGAGGTGGCTGCGGTGTTGATCGACCTTGCCCGGATCGAGACCGCACCACGCAGCCGCGCATTCGCCGATATCCTTGTGCAAGCCATTGAGACGACAGGATTGGACCTTCACGCCCACCCCCGCAGCGAAGGCGCGTTTTCGGTGCTGAAAGCGGCAGATTTCCCTGCCGTTCTGCTTGAAATCGGGTTCCTGTCGGAAGGTGGCGATCTTGAGAACATCCAAGACCCCAGATGGCGCGCCCATATGCAGGCAGCAATTACCGGCGCGGTGATTGCCTGGAGCCAGGCCGACGCGGCGGCGGAAGGATTGCGGCGTCAGTAAACCGCGTTTTGCCTCTAGCGCCGCACAGCCATCCACACAGAATGCCCGGACACTGCCGCGCCGCATCACCGCACCGCCGCCCCACCCCACATCACCCCACTGCGCTCGTGCGCCCACCAAGCGGCCTCTGCCCCATAGGTCGCCAATATATCCTCAAATCTCATCACATCACCGTAACCCATCACAATCGCGGCAAAAACCTGCCCAGTTCTTTTGACCCGCCCCCCCCGGCGTGCGTATACAGAAGCCACATTTGGGGAAGACACACAGCCATGCGTTTCATCATCGGTTTTTTCGGCGCGATTTTCAGCGCTATCACCCTTGGCCTTGTGTTCGCCGCCCTTGGGTTTGGTGGCCTGATCTACATGTATTCGCGTGGTCTGCCGGACCATGAGACGTTGTCGAACTACTCCCCGCCCACCATCAGCCGGATCTATTCGCGCCAAGGCATGATTGTGGATGAATTCGCAACCGAGCGGCGCTTGTTTACCCCAGCGGCTGAAATCCCCGATCTGGTGTCATTTGCATTTGTTTCCGCAGAAGACCGCAATTTCTACACTCACGCCGGGTATGATCCCCGCGCGATTGCGGCGGCGTTTGTGGATGCAATCCGGTCGCGCGGGCAAGACGTGCGTGGCGCGTCGACAATCACCCAGCAGGTGATGAAGAACTTCCTTCTCGACGGCTCCCGAACCGTGGAACGTAAGGTGCGGGAGATCATCCTTGCGGCCCGGATTGAGCGCACCCTCAGCAAGGATCGCATCCTTGAGCTGTACCTCAACGAGATTTTTCTGGGCCAGAACTCCTATGGCGTGACCGCCGCCGCACAGACGTATTTCAACGCGACGCTGGAAGATCTGACGCTGGAACAGGTGGCCTACATTGCCGCCCTGCCGCAGGCGCCGTCGCGGTTCCACCCCGTTAATGATTACGAGCGCGCCATCAACCGGCGCAACTACGTGCTGCGGGAGATGTATGAAAACGGCTACATCACAATGGAAGAGATGGCGACCGCACAGGCCACGGCGCTGGAAACCGTTCAGGGGGGCCACATCGAGGCATACCGCCTCAGCCGTCCTCCGCGCAATTATTTCACCGACGAAATCCGCCGTCAGTTGACCGCCGAATACGGCGCAGACGAGTTCTTCTCAGGTGGGTACGCTGTGCGCTCCACCATGGACGAAAGCCTGCAGGAGGTGGCCGAAGCCTCCCTTCGCCAGGCGTTGGAACGGTTTGACCGCAACCGTGGCACATGGCGCGGGGCGGTAGATACAATTGACCCTGCACTGCTGAGCGAAGAAGCCAGTTGGCGTGAGGCGCTGTCCGACGCAGAGATCGCGCGGGACGTGGACGGTTGGTTTGCCGCGGTGGTTCTGACGGTAGGTGACAACTCGGCCCGGATCGGCATCGAGGGGGTCGAAGAAGACGGCGACGGCCATTTCATTCCGTCCGAGGATGTCACCTGGGCGCGACCTTTGCGCGAAGACGGCTCACGGGGCAACACCGCGCGGGTACCGGGGGACCTGCTTACTGTGGGTGACGTGGTCCACGTCCGCCGCATGACCCGCGACAGCGACGGTTCGTTCCTGCGTTGGACCCTGCGCCAGATCCCCGAAGTTCAGGGCGCGTTTATGGCGATGGATGTGCACACCGGGCGGGTGTTGGCGATGCAGGGTGGCTTCTCGTATCAGTATTCCTCGTTTAACCGCGCCACACAGGCGACGCGCCAGCCCGGGTCCAGCTTCAAGCCGTTTGTTTATGCGGCGGCGCTCGATTCAGGGTATGGTCCCAATACAATTGTCATCGATGCACCGATAGAAATTGCGACGGGTGAAGGCATCTGGCGGCCCCAGAACGCGTCACGCCAATTCTACGGGCCATCGCCGCTGCGCACCGGGATCGAACGCTCCCGGAACCTGATGACCGTCCGTTTGGCGCAAGATGTCGGCATGGATACCGTGGCGCGTTATGCCGAACGTTTCGGCGTCTATGACGATATGCAGCCGTTCCTTGCCAATGCCCTTGGCTCGCAGGAAACCACGCTGTTCCGCATGGTTGCGGCTTACGCGATGTTTGCCAATGGTGGTGAGCGGGTGGAGCCAACCCTGGTGGACCGGATCCAGAATCGCTATGGCCAGACCGTCTATCGCCACGACCAGCGCCTCTGCGCTGATTGTGATCTGGCCACGCTGGAAGAAGGCCTGGCGCCCCGGATTGTGTCGACCCGTGAACGGGTGATTGACCCGATTACGGCCTATCAGCTGACCTCGATGATGCGCGGCGTTGTGGACCGCGGGACCGCGTCGGGATCGGTGAACCTGCCAGTCCCCACCGCAGGCAAAACCGGCACCACCAACGACTCACGTGACGTGTGGTTTGTGGGCTTCACCTCAAACATCGTGGCGGGCTGTTATATCGGCTACGACCAACCCGAAAGCATGGGCAGGGGGGCGTCTGGCGGTGGCATGTGCGGTCCTGTGTTCCAACGCTTCATGCTTGAGGCGATTGCGGAATATGGCTCGGGTGATTTTCCGGTGCCTGAGGGGGGGGAATTCTTCCCGATTGACCGGTTCTCCGGCGCACGTCTTCCGGCGGGGGCCTCGGGTGATCACGTTGTCTATGAGTTGTTCCGCGCCGGTGAGGCCCCGTTTGAGGGGCTGCTTTCGGTGATTGACGGCGGCTGGGCGATGTCGTCCGATATCCCGATGTTCGGGCGCGGGGATGAGGGTAATGGCGGCGGCGGGCAGGGCATTCTGGTGGAAACTTCCGAAGGGGAAACCGTGCGCGTGCCAACCAATACCGGTTTTGGCACCCTCAGCTCGGGTGGGCTGTACTAAGCGGCGGATGCCCCCTCGCCACGGATGTTCGGAATTGTGCTTGAGGTGGCTTGCAAGGCTTTGTTGCCTGCGCGGCCTGACGCCACTGGATTGGGCCAATGTGATCGTCACCCGCTGGGGAGAATTGTGGGTGATCCGTGACGTGGCCCCGGACCTGACTTGAGGGTGGCGGACGGATACACTATCCCTGCCAGAGCACACTCCAGCGAGGCTGACCATGCGCGCCGAAACCCAAGCCAATATCGAAAAGATCCGCAACTCTCTGACCCTTCTGGGCCAGCGCATGGATATTGAAACCGCAGCCCATCGCCTAGAGGAATTTGACGCCCGCGTTGAGGACCCGAACCTGTGGAATGACCCGGAAAAAGCCCAAAAGCTGATGCGCAACCGGCAGGTGCTGGTGGACAAGATACAGCAATATGAGACAATCAAACAAGGTGTGGACGACAATGCCGAGTTGATCGAATTGGGTGAGATGGAAGGTGACGAAGAGGTGGTGGCTGACGCTGAGGCCGCGCTGTCGGCGCTGGCTGTGGAGGCCGCTGCGAAAGAGCTTGAGGCGCTGTTGGATGGCGAAGCCGACAGCAATGACACCTTCCTGGAGATCAACTCGGGGGCGGGTGGCACGGAAAGCTGCGACTGGGCCTCGATGCTGGCGCGGATGTATACCCGGTGGGCTGAAAAGCAGGGCTACGACGTGGAATTGCAGTCGTTTTCAGCCGGGGAAGAGGCGGGGATCAAATCTGCCGTCTACAAGATTTCCGGCCACAACGCTTATGGCTGGCTGAAATCGGAGTCCGGTGTCCACCGGCTGGTGCGGATTTCACCTTTTGATTCCGCCGCCAAACGCCATACGTCGTTCACCTCCGTAAAGGTTTACCCGGTGGTTGATGATAATATTGAGATTGAGGTGAACCCGTCTGACATCCGCCTTGACACCTATCGCTCATCGGGGGCCGGCGGTCAGCACGTGAACACCACCGACTCTGCGGTGCGGATCACCCACCACCCAACTGGAATTGTGGTGACTTCGTCCGAGAAATCCCAACACCAAAACCGCGATATTGCGATGAAGGCGTTGAAATCGCGGCTGTATCAGATGGAATTGGATAAGCGCTCGGCCAAGGTCAATGAGGTGCATGAGAACGCGGGTGACGCGGGCTGGGGCAACCAGATCCGGTCTTATGTGTTGCAGCCCTACCAGATGGTGAAGGACCTGCGGACCTCGTTTGAGACCTCGGACACCCAAGGGGTGCTGGACGGCAATATCGACGGCTTGATGGCCTCGGTCCTGGCGATGGATGTGTCCGGCAAAAGCCGCGCCGAGGCGCAGGCTGAGGATTAGGACCGGCAGAGGTCAGGTGAGGGGCAGGCGTGGGCGTGGCGTAGGCGTGGGCGTGGCGTAGGCGTGGGCGTGGCGTAGGCGCGTCACCTGTTCTCGGGCCGCCCTTCGGGAGCCGTCGATCAGGTGATGGGTGCGTGGGGTGATGTCGCTTGAATTCACAAACCGGCGCGCTTGTGGATTTGTCGGAAGCCTTCGGCGAGAGTTTTTCTGCCAAGATGAAACAGGGGGCGGCGCTTAATGACTGAGCTTTGGGAATTTGGCGCAGTTGAGGTGTCGCAAAAGATTGCATCACGTGAGGTGTCTTGTGTTGATCTCATGCGTGTGACGTTGGCGCGGATTGATCTGGTGAACCCTGCCGTCAATGCCATTGTATCCCGGCGTGATCGGGAAGCGTTGATGGGGGAGGCGCGGGTTGCTGACGCCATGGCCCCGCTTGGATGGTTACACGGCATTCCCGTGGCGATCAAAGATCTGGTGCTGACAAAAGGTCTCCGCTCGACCAGCGGGTCCCCGTTGTTTGCGGATTTTGTGCCCGATGCAGATGATGGCCTGGCGCGCCGTCTGAAAGATGCGGGCGCAATTGTCATTGGCAAAACCAATGTGCCGGAATTTGGCTTTGGCTCCCATTGCGCCAACCCGGTCTTCGGGGTCACTCGTAACCCGTTTGAGGTGTCGCTCAGCGCGGGTGGGTCGTCAGGGGGAGCGGCGGCTGCGCTGGCCACCGGGATGGTCTCGGTTGCGGATGGCTCGGACATGATGGGATCGTTGCGCAACCCGGCGGCGTGGTGTGATGTCTGGGGGTTCCGGCCCAGTGTCGGTCTGGTTCCCGGTGAGCCCCGTGACAATGCCCTGCTGCACCGCTTATCGACCCTTGGCCCGATGGGGCGCAGTGTTGCGGATGTGACAGCGCTGTTGCAGACCCTCTCGGGCCAACACATCGAGGTGCCCGCGGCCGCGCCTGGTTCCGCGCCCGGTTCCCCGCCCGACTCCCAGCGCGCGCCGCGCATCGGGTGGCTCGGCGACTGGGGTGGGGCCTATGGCATGGATGACGGGTTGTTGCAGGCGGGAGAAGCCGCGTCGTCCCGTGCTGCGGACC
>JAESTV010000180.1 GCA_016763475.1 Roseicyclus sp. | reverse complement strand
CGCCCGGTGCCCCACCCGTTGCCCCACCCGGTGCCCCACCCGTTGCCGCGCACAAAACCCGCGAGCGGCACGATCCCGGTTCCGGCGCCGATCAGGATCAACGGAGCGCGCCCCCGTCCCGGCCGGAAGCCGGGGTTGCGGCGGAGGATAGCGGTCACGGTGTCACCGGGTTCCAGTGCGGTCAGTTGGGAGGATGCAAGACCGCCGGGGTGTTTCTTCACCACGATCTCGATGAACCCATCGCGGCGGCTCGAGGCGAGCGAATAGAGCCGCGGGACCGGGCTGCCCTCGGGAAGAATGCCGATCAGGTCTCCGGCTTTGAACCGGGCAAACCCGCCCCCGGTCAGTCGCTGCCAAAGAGTGGCGCGCGGCAGAGCGAAGCGCAAGATCGAGGTCGGGGCCTGCACTTCGACACCATAGTCGCGCCGGGAGGAGAGGGTCAGGGTCTCGGTTGTCGGCAGAACCGGCTGGTGCACAAGCTCGAGGTCGATCCCGAGCGCCTGACCAAGCCCACGGCCCCAGCGCGCGAAGTCCTGCGGCGACTGGCGGTCGATCGTGTCGATGGGCATGAGTACGGGCCAGCCTTTCGCCTCGGCCATAGACGTGACCGCCTTGGCAAAGGCGCAATAGGCGGGAAAGCTACGGTCGCCAAACCCGAGAACCGCAAGCGGCACATCAGGCGCCGTGTCGAGTGCGGCGAGCCGATCGAGAAACCCCTTCGCCGAGGCAGGTGCCACACCGTCGCCATAGGTCGCGGCCAGCAAGATGATCCGCTCGGCCCGAGCGTAGCGCCCCGGCGCGAAACCCGACATAGGGCCGACATGTACTTTCTGCCCGGCCTCGGTCAGCGCGGCGTGAAGCGTCGCGGCGAAGCCCCAGGTGCTGCCGCCCTCACTGCCGACAAGCAGGATCGTATCGGCCCGACCGGCGGTCTGGTTGCCCCGAATGCGCGGACGACCGCGCCGCCCGGCAAGCCATATGAGCACACCCGTTCCGCCCATCATGGGCACGCCAAGCGCCATCAGCCCGAGCACCAGACCAAGCGTCGCCGCGCCCTGGCCCGTATGCAGCATGTAGATGGTTTCGGAGACGCGCTCCCAACCGGTCAGGTCAGACCATCCCAGCAGTGCCCCGGTGCCTTGGTCGAGAAACCCGGTGCCCCGATCTGTCTTCAGCGTGAAGACATCCGTTGCGTCGCCGGGATAGGGAAACCTCACTTCGCGCAGTTCCGCGACGGGTGTGGTGTCAAACGTTGGTATCATCCCGAGAGCCACGCCCATCTCGCCGCTGACCTCAGCCATGGTGGCCGGTGCGCCGCCGCCGCCCGGAAGCAAATCGAAGGTAGAGGCCGCCATCCACAACGCAGTGGTGGAGGACAAGACAAGGCCAAACACCGCAAGCCGCGCGATTTCCACATGCAGCCGTCCGACAAGCGGCCCGCGCAATGGTGCGAACCAGTGGCGCCAACCGCCCGCACGCCGCGCGACCAACATCGCACCGCTGAGCGAAAGGACCAGCATCGCCGCCGCACCTGCAGCCATGGCGATGCGCCCGCCGTCTCCGAGGAACAGAGAGCGGTGAAGGTTGGTGAGCCAGCGTTCGACCTGATTGGGGTCAGCCGAGGCGACGCCCTCTCCGGTTGCAGGGTCGATCACGGCGGCGCCGGGCACGCCCTGATCGAACCAGAAGGCGGTGATCCGGCCCGAAGGTGACCGCCGGATCTGCTCGACCCCAGGATAGGCGATCTGGATGCGCTCGGCGAGGGCCGCAACCGTCAGTCCCGCCTCGGCCTGCGGCGCAGACAGGCGCTCAGCGGCGGGGAAAACCGACAGTGCCGCCCCACTGAGCGCAAGTACCGTGACAAGAGCCAGGGCCAGAAGCCCCGGCCAGCGATGAAGAGCGCGGATCATGCCCAATCTCCTCACATGTCGAAGGTGAAGCTAGCGACATATCGGCGACCGGTCACGGGTGTGCCCGCGCCTGCCGTCGTCAGCGGAACGGCCACTTCGTTCGGGCTGTCGCGCATGTCTTCAACTGAGGCGTCGATGTGCAGGGTGTAACCGGCATCGAACAGGGTATCGGCGAGGTCAAGCGTGATCTCGAGCGTGCGGCCAGCGCCGACACTTGCACCGGTAATGCCGTTGACCTGGGCGGTGTCGCCGCCGGTCGCCCGGTACCAGTCGGTCAGGTGCTCGTAGTATCTCGACTTGTCGCCAGCCATCCAAAGGCTGCCCACATAGGCACCCGATGCGTCCGTGACGTAGAGCACGAGATACGCTCCATCACCGCCGTAATTGTTGAGTGTCGTGGTCATTGTAACGGGCCGCGCCATGGCGAGGCCGGGGAGAATAAGCGCCGTTGTTAGCGCCAGCGTTGCGAGAACGGATTTCATCGAATTGGGTCCTTATGCGAAACTTGAGGGGGCAACCGGGTTCAGTTCATCTGGACCTGCGGTGGCGCGCCATTTCCGAAAAGACCGTTCTGCGGCGGAGCTACGGTGCCAGCGGGAGCCGGGTTTCGGGCGTTGCCGTTGCAATCGTCATCATCGTCATCATCGTCGTCGCAGTCGTCATCGTCGTAGTCGTCGTCGTCATCGTCGTAGTAGTCGTCATCATCATCATCATCGTCGTAGTAGTCATCGTCGTCATCATCGTCGTCATCATCGTCGTCGTAATCATCATGGTCGTCGTCATCGTCATCACGGCTGACAAACACCAGCGGCAGCGTCTCCTGGGCATCATCAAGCACTGCTGCGAGGGTCTGGACGAACGTGTCGCCAGGTGCGCGCATGGCGCTCCAGGCAGGAGCACCTATGGCGGTGGTCAAGGCTGTTGAGGCGATCAGAAGGGCAAGGGTCTTTTTCATGGCAAGGGTCCTTTCATTTGCTGAGATCAATCTGGCGATGCTGCCTGATGTCTTCCTGACGGCGCGGCCATTCTTGCTTCAGCTTGCTGTCAGGAACGAAAAAAAGGCCCGTGGCAGCAGACTGGCGATAAGCCATGATCTG
>JAESTV010000179.1 GCA_016763475.1 Roseicyclus sp. | reverse complement strand
TCCTGCGGAAACGATGCCGGGTCAGGATTTCTGCCGTCACCCGCCCTGATTAACTGTTTCCACGTAGATCCGAAGTTCCTCGGCTTCAGTACGGGCCTGTCGCAGGCCATCCATGGCGGCACGTAATTCGGCCTCAGTTTGGCTGAGCTGGTTGGTCAGTTCACCCTCGCGCTGTTGCAGGTACGCAATCGCCTGGTCGCGGGTTTCTTCCGCATCGTGTAGTGCGCGGGCGAGGTTTTCCATTTCGCCCAAATCTGCTGACGAGACCTGATTGAATCTCGTTACAAGCCAATGGGCCAGCCAGCCCAAGGCAAATGCCACAAACAAAATGATGGCGATGGCGATGATGAATTCCAGGCGGTTCATGGGGCCTTAAGCTTTCTGTCCAAAGCGTTTTACACCTAATCCGGGTATCAGATCTGGTGCAAGGCGCACACTAGGTTGACGTGGGTGGGCCATTTTCATCTTTCCTGACACAGGAAATGCGCAAGAGGCTCTAATTTGCATCCGGGGGCTCCGGGCGGGGTAGGGGGCGGACCTCGAACGGCCAATCAGCGATCGCGCCCTGGGTGAGGATGCCGGCGCGGGTGCGGGGCTGGTCACCTTCACCTGCGGCGTCGCCTTCGACCTCAGCTGTCGCCAATAGCCGGAAGGCGATGCGGCGGTTTTGTTCCCGCCCCTCTTCGGTGTCATTGTCTGCGATGGGTTGGCTTTCGCCATAACCCTGCGCCGTCAGGTTTGTCACCAGTACACCACGGGCCAGAACCCCGTTCAGCACGGCTTCAGCACGGGATTGGCTGAGGTTCAGGTTCATGCCCTCACCACCTTGCGCGTCGGTATGGCCGCCGATCTCCATCCGCACGTGAAGGCAATCGGGTAGAATTTCGGCAATCCGGTCGAGAACTTCACCGGCGGTCCCATTGATCTCGGTTGAGCCGGGATCGAAGGTGATCTTGGTCTCGTCCTGGATATCCCGAATCCGTTCTTCACATTGCTCTGGCGTTGGCTGCGATGCGACGGGGTCCAGCGCCTCGTCATAAAGCACGTCCAGTTGGAAGTTTGATCCGGGCCCCAGATCTTCGGACAATTGCCGGGTCAGTTGCGACACGATTTCGGCGTCCCCGGTGCGGCCTGAAAGGCGGAGCGTGTCTGGTTCAACGGTAAGTACGCCCTCGTGCAGGACGGACAGGGCGGTCAAGCCCGACATCACGCGCACGGACCAGCCATGGGGCAGATCTGCGACCTCACGGGTGGCGATATCCGTGTTGGTTGCACCAAACGTAGCAGAGGCAAAGGCTTGCACCGATGCGCCTATGGTGCCGTCGGGAAGGCGGCCGCGCAGGCGGACACCTGTATCGGGGAGCAACGTTGCGGTGAACTGTGCCGGGCCGGTACTGGCCAGCGTCTCAGGCTCGGGCAATACAACCTGGAGCGAGAAGACATCAGGCAGGTCAGCGCCAAGTTCCCCGACCACAGTGTCGAACAGGTCCTGTGCGGTGCCTTGGGCCGCAATCAGGGTCACGTCAGCGTCTGACAAGGTGACGCTGCCGCCACCCAACTCTGCCAGCGCCGCAAGCGATGTTTCAACCGCATCCCCCCAGGAAGGGGAGGGCACACCCAGACCGATGGTGCAGGGCACAATGCCAGTGGCGCCGGCGGCAAGGCCAGCGGCGACAATCTGATCGCGTGCCTCAGCCGTGTCAGCGGTGCAGGTTTCAAAACGCCCGCCGTCGGCATCACGCACAAACCGCAGGGTAAACGGGGTGATAACGGGGCGCGGTGCGGAGATATCGAGGATCACCTCAACCCCCGGCGGTTGGTCCGTTTGCAGGCGCGCGATGAACTCAGCCCGTTCTTCACGGGTTTCACCCACGGCCTCAACCTCAACCCGATCCGCAAACACGGTAACTTTTGAGCGCGGCAGCGTTTGCAAGGCGCGCAGGCCATAGGCGAGCGCTGCCCCCCAGGTGTCAGGGGCACTGATGTCTGCCGTCTCAATCATGTTCACCACATCAGCGGACCCGGCGAAATCTGCAATCGCTTCGGCCACGGCAAATGCTTCATCTCCCACCGGGGCCGGGATCAGGCCGATCAGTTGGATGCCGTCCCCGTTGCGCAGCATATCCAGCGAGAAACGTGGTGGGGCGGAGGCATCACGCGCCGCAACCTCCAGCCGGTTGACCACACGATCCGCGTCCACAAGTGCGGTGGCGCGGGTTTCAGCCCGAAACCGTGACGCCTCGTCCGGGGCGGTGCCATCAAGGAACACCTGCAAGCCGTTGGCCGTGACGTCGACCCAGGTGATCCCATCCGCCACAAGGGAGGTGTTGATGTCTTCAATTGATCGCTGCTCAATTGTGATCGCGGCGAAGATGGCGGTTACAACGGCCAGCGCACCCGCAACTGCGAATGACGTCGGGCCGACTAACGCGGATATACGTTCGGAGTTTGACATGGCGTTGTTACGCGAAATCCCTGCTCAGGGCCTTTAGACTCCCGCAGTATCCTGTCTTGTGCAGGCTTTCAATCAGACGAGTGTCGCGGCGGCGAAAAACAGCACAGGGATCAGGCCGGCATCGCGGTTGGAGCGGAAAAGCTTCATGCAATTGGCCCCGTCATTGATATTCAGCTGGATCAACTGCCACGACAGGTGCCACCCCATGGCCCAAACCCCTATGAAGGCAACCATCAGGGCGATCAGGTTCTCACCTGGCACAAGTGCCACAAGCACACCTGCGCCGATCAGCAGCACCGTGGCGACAAGGAAGCCGCGCAGCCATTGTGCCGTGTTCTCGCCAAAAAGGCGTGCGGTGGATTTGATGCCAATCAGCGCGTCATCCTCGCGGTCCTGATGGGCGTAGATGGTGTCGTAAAACAGCGTCCACGAGATGCCACCTAAATAGAGCAGCACGGGGGCCAGCGTGAGGCTTCCGGTATGGGCCACCCATGCCAGCAGCGCGCCCCAGTTGAAGGCAAGGCCAAGGAACACCTGCGGCCACCAGGTAAAGCGCTTGGCGAAAGGGTAAATTGCGACAAGTGAAAGGGAGGCGACCCCAAGTGCGATGGCGAGCCAATTGAACGTGAGCAGGATGGCGAACGCGAGGAGAGCCTGAACGGCGATCCAGATGACAGCCCCTTTCACCGTGACCTGACCTGACGGGATCGGCCGCGAGGCGGTGCGCGCCACTGCTCCGTCAAAATCCCGGTCGGTGATGTCGTTCCAAGTACACCCCGCGCCGCGCATCAGTAACGCACCGAGGGCGCAACCGATAAAGATCCACGCATCATAAGCCGTGGCCGCGGCAGGATCAGCGGCAACCGCCAGCGTCAGGCCCCACCAACAAGGCAACAGCAGCAACCAGGTGCCAATGGGCCGGTCCGCACGGGACAGGCGCAGGTAAGGGCGTGCGGCTTCTGGGGCCCATTTGTCGACCCAATTGCCGCTGACGGCGTCTGCGACTTGTCCCGGCCTTGCCTCGCTCATAGGTTCACTTCCATGACTGATCGCCCCAAAATCCGCCTCTATGTAGATCACCCATTGGGGCAGGGGCAAAGCGTTGCCGTGTCGCGGGAGCATGCCAACTACCTGTTCAACGTGATGCGCCTGAGAGTCGGGGCCGAAGTGGCGTTGTTTAACGGTGTGGATGGCGAGTGGCGGGCGCAGGTTGCAGCGGCAGGCAAACGTGGCGGTGTGCTGCTATGTGACGCGCAAACCGCGCCACAGGTTGCGCCGCCGGATTTGTGGCTGCTGTTTGCACCGATCAAGAAAGCCCGCACCGGTTTTATCGTCGAAAAGGCGGCAGAGCTGGGAGCCGCGCGGATTTGTCCGGTGCAGACAGAACGCACCAACGCCGACCGGATCAGGCAAGACCGCCTGCAAGCCCACGCAATTGAGGCGGCAGAGCAATGTGGCGGCACCTTTGTGCCTCCGGTTGATGAACTGCGGCCCCTGGCGAAGATGCTCGACACATGGGACGTGGGCCGCGCGCTGGTATTTGCGGATGAAGGGGAGGTTGGGCAGGCAAGCGTTGCACTGCCACAAGCCCCCGCCGCTGTTCTGATCGGCCCGGAGGGGGGCTTCTCGGCCGCTGAACGAGAGCGCCTGCGAAGCCTGCCGTTTGTCCACACCATGCCGCTTGGCCCACGTATCCTGCGGGCCGACACGGCGGCGGTTGCGGCGCTGACCCTGTGGCAATCCGCGTCAGGGGATTGGGCATGAGCAGTTTTTTCCGGCCAGAAGCCATCGCCGCCATATCCCGCTGGCGTGAGGTTCTTGTTGTTGCCGTGATCATCATCCTTGGGGTGTGGATTGCCGCACGCCCCGGCGGCATGATTATGACTGGTTTTGGCTATGTCCTTGTGGCGCTTGGCGCGGTGGTGATGGTGCCTGTGATCCGGCGCGCCCGGTTCGTTCGCGGCGGGCAAGGCCCCGGCGTGGTTCAGATCGACGAACAGCGTATCCTGTATATGGGGCCAGAGACCGGCGGCGCGATGGCGCTTGATGACCTCTCGATCCTGTCAATTCGCCGTGATCGCGACGGCAACAGCGCGTGGGTGCTGGCTGATGCCTCTCAACTTTTGGTGATCCCGGTGGATGCATCGGGCGCGGATGCGTTGTTTGATGCGTTTGCCGCACTGCCTGGCCTCAACATCGACAGGCTGGTGGCCTCTGTGCAAAGCCGCACAAAGGGGTCACATCGGCTATGGGCGCGCAACCCTTCTGCAGCCTTGACACCCTGACCCCCACGCGGCACGGCTGGTGCCCTCACGGCACGTGCCAAACCGCACCCGAAGGAACCTGCATCCATGTCCATTCCCCAATCCGGTGGCGGTCCGATCGAGCGCCAGGAACAATTGGCCGAGTATCTGGCTGACGGCTGCAAGCCCAAAGCCGATTGGCGTATCGGGACCGAGCATGAAAAGTTCGGTTACTGCCGCGATACGCTAAAGCCGATCCCTTATGACGGCGACCGCTCGGTCAAAGCGGTGCTGGAAGGCCTGCGTGATCGCTTTCAGTGGACGCCGGTCATGGAAGGCGGCCACATCATCGGGCTTGAGAAAGACGGTGCAAATGTTTCGCTTGAGCCGGGGGGGCAGCTGGAGTTGTCCGGCGCACCGCTGGAGACGGTTCACCAGACCTGTGACGAGGTGAACGATCACTTGCGTCAGGTGCGCGAAGTTGCGGATATCATTGGTGTTGAATTCATCGGTCTGGGTGCCGCTCCGATCTGGCGACATGAAGATATGCCGTTGATGCCCAAAGGCCGTTACAAGCTGATGGACTCCTATATGCAGAAGGTCGGCACCATGGGTCGAACCATGATGCGGCGCACCTGTACGGTGCAGGTGAACCTCGATTTCGGGTCCGAGGCCGACATGGTGCAAAAGATGCGTGTGGCCGTGGCGTTGCAGCCCATAGCCACCGCGCTGTTCGCCAATTCGCCGTTTCTGGATGGCAAACCCAATGGCCATAAGTCGTGGCGCTCCCGCGTCTGGCGCGATCTGGACCCCGACCGCACCGGCACCGTGCCGTTCATCTTTGAGGACAGCTTCGGGTTTGAGGCCTGGGTGGAATATGCCCTCGATGTGCCGATGTATTTTGTGTACCGCGACGGGGTTTATGTCGACGCGCTGGGGCAAAGCTTCCGCGACTTCCTGAAAGGCGAACTGCCTGCCTTGCCCGGTGAAAAGCCGACCCTGAGTGATTGGGCGGATCACCTGACAACCTTGTTTCCAGAGGCGCGCCTGAAGAAGTTCATCGAGATGCGGGGGGCCGACGGCGGCCCATGGCGCAGATTATGCGCACTCCCGGCGTTCTGGGTTGGGCTGATGTATGATCAGAGCGCATTGGATGCGGCATGGGACTTGTGCAAAGGCTTTGACGCCGAGACCCGCGAAGAAATGCGGATTGCAGCGTCGGTTGGCGGGTTGGATGCAGTGGCTGGTGGCCACAAGATGCTGGATCTGGCCCGTGAGGCGCTGGTGATCTCGGAGGCCGGATTGGCCGCGCGGGCGATGCCCGGTGCGGGTGGTTTGGTGCCTGATGAGACCCATTTCCTGAATGCGCTGAAAGATTCGGTGGAGACAGGCCAAGTGCCAGCGGACGAGTTGTTGGAGGAATTCAACGGCGAATGGGGTGGAGATTTGACCCGGATCTATGCCGACCACTCGTATTGAGCCTGCGGCGGGGTAATCCCCGCGTTTCAGGGCAGAGGCTGGGGTTTGCCCGGCCCTACGCGCTACTACTCTGGCCCTACGCGCTGCTACTCTGGATCGAGGGCAGCACGCGGCGTTTGTAATAGTCACGTGCGGCGGCGCGTCGGGCAACTTCGGCCCGGTCACGCTCCTCCCCCTGCAATTCACCTGCAAACGCCGGATGGAACGGAATTGGGGCTTTGCGATCTGATATCGGGTCACCGCCAAAGCGGTTGTCGCCACGGGTGCCGGGCAGGCACAGCCAGACCAGAAACCAGATTGAGGCAATAAACGTCGGGATACTGATCAGGAGCATCGACAGCATTGCGCCGCCTGCGCTTCCAGTTGCCGCAGATGCGCCCATCATGACTGCTCCGATGATGCCAGAAACGATGGCAACGAGGGTTGGCATAAAGATGTTCCAGCCGGACCGGTCCGTGTCATGAAGCCGCCGGATCGTCACCGACAGGCTTGGGATGACCAGCAGGACCAGATAGCCGAAAGCGATCGGCAAGGCATAGGGGGCAACCTGGCCGATGATATAGGCCTCCGCCTCATCAGGGCGCTGCATCATTGCGGCGAATGCCGGATCGTTCTGGAGCCTACTGGCGGTCTGGAAGCCGTAATAACCTCCCATACCCATGCCCAATACAATTTGCCACACGGCAAACCACCAATACTCTGCCCGCCGCGCCCGACCGGTGAAGTTGAACATTCTGACGTAACACGCCGCGACGGCTTTGATCGGCCCCATGATACCAATTCCTCTGCTGCACTTGGCTTCGGGTAATGGCGCGCGATTGTGCCAAGGATGGGGCAAGAGCGGGACAGTTTTGGGGGGATATGGGTAAATACAAAACAGCCCGCCGGGAAGGGCGGGCCGCTTGATGGCGTGTATAGGTAGGCGTTTAGGCCGCAGCGGGTGCGTCGTAGGGATCATCGCCGAACTCGTTTGAGCCAACGGTGCCGCGCTGGACGAACCAGAAGAGGATGATCAAGAAACCGACAAGCGGGATAAGCCCAATCAGCAACCACCAGCCCGAACGGCCAGTGTCATGCATGCGCCGGAAAGCCAGGGCAATTCCGGGGACGATCAGGCCAAGGCCGACAATGATTGACAGAATTGGGAGACCAATGGATGCATCAACTGTCTGGGCAACAATGTTGACGATCATGGTGAAGAGGAAAAACCACCAATACTCGGACCGGCGTGCACGGCCGGAGAAATTGGCGTAGTTTTGGGTGAGGACGTGCTTCACAGCAGTCATAAAATCCATTGGGTAGTCCTTTCAGGGTCCGGCAATTTTTTCGACGGCAGCGCTTTTGTGGCACGCAAGACGCGCCTTCTAGCCACCGTTCGCACACACAATTGCGTGAGGGCACTGGAAAATCAACGCAATTAACGCTTCGGTAAGGAAACCCGTAGGCTTTAGCGTTTGCTGCCAATCCGTGGCTCTGCGCCTTTGATAAGGCGGGCGATATTCTCGTGGTGGCGAATGAAGATGAGCACGGCGAGGGCGGTGCAGAACAATGTGGCTTGCGGTTGGCCCAGTAGGATCGCCACCACCGGGCTGAGGCCAGCCGCCACCAGGGCCGCCAGTGAGGAGATGCGGAAGATCGCGGCGGTGATGGCCCAAATTGCGCAGGCTGCAAGGCCAATCGGCCATGCCAGCGCCAGCAATGTGCCAAGGAACGTCGCCACGCCTTTGCCGCCCTTGAAACCCAGGAACACCGGGAAGCAATGGCCAAGGAATGCCGCGAAGCCTGCCAGTTGGGCGGCATCTTCCCCCAGCAGCACCCGCGCCACCAGCACCGCAACCGCCCCTTTGCCAGCGTCCAGAACCAGCGTCAGGAACGCGGCTGGCTTGTTGCCTGTGCGCAGGACGTTTGTGGCCCCGATATTGCCTGATCCCACGTGCCGCAGGTCCCCAAGGCCCAACAGCCGCGCCATGACGATGCCAAACGGGATTGACCCAAGGAGGTAGCCAAGCACACTCGCCAAGGCAAGCAGCACCGGGGTGGTTTCAATTGCCGGGATCATGACGTGGCCTCAAACACCAGCGCGCCGCCAACCCAGGTGCGCAGCACACGGCCCTGCATCCGCGCCAGATCAAACGGTGTGTTCTTGGATTTGGATTGCAAGGTTGCGCGGTCCAATTGAAACGGCAGGTCGGGGTCAAACAGGATCAGATCAGCAGGGGCACCTTCGCTCAGCCGCCCCGATGCCTGCCCAAACCGCCGCGCCGGGTTCAGCGATAACGCGCGAAACAACTGCGGCAAGTTCAATTGCCCGGAATGCACCAGCCGCAAAGCGGCGGGCAGCAGCGTTTCCAGCCCCACAGCGCCGGAGGCCGCAACTTCAAACGGCAGGCGTTTGCTTTCCTCATCTTGCGGCGTGTGCATGGAGCAGATCACGTCAATCACGCCATCGCGCACTGCCTCGATCATTGCCTGGCGGTCATCTTCCGACCGCAGCGGCGGTTTGAGCTTGAAGAACGTCCGATAATCACCGACGTCGAATTCGTTTAACGTCAGGTGGTGGATGGAGACCCCTGCGGTCACGTCCAGCCACGCCTTGGCGCGTTCCAGTGCGGGCAGCGCGGCGGCGGTGGATATCTGGTCGGCGTGGTAGGCCACACCCGTCATCTCAACCAGCGCAAGGTCACGATCCAGCCCCATACGTTCCGCCATTGGTGACACGGCGGGAAGGCCTTTGAGCGAGGCGAATTTGCCGGACGTCACGGCTGCGCCGTCACTTAAAACCGGCTCTTGGGGGTGGCCGACAATCAACGCGCCAAGCGACCGCGCGTAGGTCATGCAGCGGGACAGGACTTTGGTGTTGGTTATCACCGCGTCTCCGTCCGAAAACGCCACAGCGCCGGCATCCCGCAGGAAGCCGATCTCGACCATCTCATGGCCTTCGCGGGCTTTGGTCAGGGCAGCCATCGGCGCCACACGTACAATGCTGTGGTCACGCCCGCGGCGGGTGACGAAATCCAGAACTTCGGGTGTGTCGATAGGTGTGGTGGTGTCGGGCCGGGTGATCATGGTGGTGACACCACCGGCGGCTGCGGCAAGGCCTGCGGTGCGGAAACTCTCCTTATGACGTTCACCGGGTTCGCCGACTTTCACGCCGACATCGACAATGCCGGGGGCGAGGCACAGGCCACCGCAATCCATGCCACCGGCGCGGGGGCCTTCCCCCACCTCCGCAATCAGCCCGCCTTCAATGCGGATCCAGCCAAGTGTGTCGGTCCCTGCCTCGGGGTCGATCAGGCGGGCATTGTGCAGAAGTGCGTTTGTCATGGCTTAACCCCTGTCCTGCCAGTCTTCAAATTTCAAGGCCACGGGTGTGGCATCGGATTTCGCACCGGGTGACATGTGGCTGGTCCGGTTCATAGCCGCGCGTCCTCAATTCTTGCGATGACAGCCTTGGTGTCAGCCTGGTTCTTGATCAGGTGTTTCTCGCCGGAGGCCGTGATGATCTGCACCATCGACATAAGCGTGCGCACCTGTGCGATGTCGTGCAGGGCGATGTCGCGACCGCCGGGGCCGAGAAGGCGTTGATTGGTTAAGTCCCAGCGTTGCTTCAACTCGTCCGAGGCCAGGTAGAAGGCGCGGATTGAGATGGCAAACAGGCCCCCGATTGCGCCGGTCCAAACGTGAGGATTGCCGATCGCCCAAAGCACTGCCATGCCTGCCGCCATGGCGACGACCGCCAGCCAAGCATTGAGCCGCCAATAGGTCGGGCGGTCTGGATGGAACGCGGTCAGAATGCGCTCGTCCGTGCGCAAAGGCGCGGTGGGGGTGTTGATTGTGTAGCTGCTGGTCGGGTCCATCAGCGCCACCCGAAGAAGAAGATGATCGCGGCGACAACCGCCATCCCGATAAGCGCGAACAGCGCGACGGGCGGCGCCGGTTCCGGCTCCCGCGGGGCAGGGGCCCGGGCTGGCGTTTCGGTGACGTCAGCCTTGGGAAGGCTGGCGTCGTGATCGGCGCGCGCCAACGGCAGGCTGGCGATTGCCGTGGCCTGCGGGCCGGGGGCAGTTGGGCCGGACAGGGCGTCGTCGGGCACCAGCAGTACCGCGCCGGAAAGGGCGTTGAGGCGGATTTGGGTGTCACTCGGGATCGGGCCTTCGAGGGTGAAGGCAAGGTGGATATAGTCCGACAGTGTCATGCCGCTGAGGTCGTCGAGAACAAATAGCTCGATTTTGTCGGTGTCGATTACATCCACGCCGAGCCATTTGGCGAGAGGCGGTAAATCCGGCGTCTCGCCCTTCTGGCGGGTGAGGCTGGTGTGGGAGATTGTGACCGGTTCGTTAAGGGCGAAGACGTGGAGGGTGTTGGTCATGGGGTGGGTTTCGCAATTGCGCCGTCGGTGACTTTGAAGACATGGACCGGAAGGTGAATGTCCCTGAAAGCAGACTTGTCGTCGTTCACGCCGCAGCCCTCCGCGCTTGCAGGTTCTCGGCCAGCAACTCCATCGCGGCCATACGCACCGCGACACCCATCTCCACCTGCTCCTGAATGACGCTCCGGTTGATGTCGTCAGCCAACAGGCCGTCGATCTCCACACCTCTGTTCATCGGCCCGGGGTGCATGATGATGGCGTCGTCTTTGGCGTGGCTCAGCTTGGCGGCGTCCAGCCCGAAGCGATGGTAGTATTCGCGCTCGGACGGGATAAACCCGCCGTCCATACGCTCTTTCTGGAGCCGCAGCATCATCACCACATCGCAGCCGGCAAGGCCCTCCGCCATGTCGTCATAAACCTCCACCCCCCAATCGCGCACACCCGCAGGCATCAGGGTTGGCGGGCCAATCAGGCGGATGCGGTTTTCCATTTTGCCGAGCAGCAGGATGTTGGAGCGGGCCACGCGGCTATGGGCGATGTCGCCGCAAATCGCGATATTCAGCCGGTGTAACCGCCCCTTGGCGCGGCGGATGGTAAGCGCGTCCAGCAAAGCCTGCGTCGGATGTTCGTGACTCCCATCACCGGCGTTCAGCACCGCACAATTCACTTTGTCAGCCAGCAGTTTAACCGCGCCGGAATGGGGGTGGCGCACAACCAACAGGTCAGGATGCATGGCGTTCAGGGTCAGGGCGGTGTCGATCAGCGTTTCGCCCTTCTTCACCGAAGAGGTCTGCATCGCCATGTTCATCACATCGGCGCCAAGGCGCTTTCCCGCGATCTCAAAACTCGCCTGGGTGCGGGTGGAATTCTCGAAGAACATATTGATCTGGGTGAGGCCCTTAAGCGGCGTGCCATGGTCACGTGCGCCACGCTCAGCTTCGGCATGGATGTTGGCGCGATCCAGAAGAGTGGTGATCTCGGGCGGAGACAACTCCTCAATCCCCAGAAGATGCGTTTTGTCGAATGCCATCAAAGCGCCCTTTCGATTTTCCCGGTTATAGGGGGGACGGGGCAGGCGCGGCAAGCGTCAGGCGCGTGTGATTGTCGCCGTAATTCCCAGCGCATTCCGCATACGGTGACGGTATTGGTACATGTAGCGGCCCACGCGGATCATGTAGCCGGTCAAAAGCCCGCTATCGACGGTGATCTTGTCGGTCCAGATTGCGCCGCCCTCCGTCGGTTCCACATGTAACATGTGGTCCCATTGCCGGATCGCGCGCCCCTGTTCGCGGCTTTGCATGATGCGCTTGGCGGGGTCGAGGTGTTCCACATGGATGCGGTACTTCGGGTTATGCATCCAGCCCCAGACGGTCACATATGTCTGGTAACTTTCGCCCTCCTCAAACGAGCCGTCAGGCAGGCCCTGATAGGTGGCAAGCCCTTCGGTGGCGCGGATCATGGCACCAATATCAATGGCTTCTGCAAAGATTGTATCCGCATCGCGCGGGTAGATGGCAGAGACGGTCAGAACACGGGCTGTTTTCATTGGTCTTGGATGGCAGGAATACGGGCACCCGGCAAGGGCAAGGGCTCCATGATCATGACGATAATCCGGTGCGGGGCTGCGGCTGCGGCGGCGTCGGGG
>JAESTV010000178.1 GCA_016763475.1 Roseicyclus sp. | reverse complement strand
CACTTGTGCCGCTAATGCACGGCACGGGTTGGCAATCGACCCCGTCACCTGAAATCCAGTCCGGTCAACGGAAATGAAACCGGAAATGGGTCGACTACGACCTCAGACGGCCAATAAATCGAGGTGCCCGCAAGAAAGCTTGCCAGTGTTGTCCCATATATCGCCAAGGACAACGCGCCCGTTGGCAAAATCCTCAGCAATCTCTCGGAGAGTTTCAAGTACAACTTCCGGCCTATGCGTGTAGCTAAATTCCTTATTCTTGCCGCTAATACCAATACGGTTCCGAATAGCTTCGGAAGACAAAAACCGATTAAGATTGGACCGTGGGATTTTCTTTTTCGGAAGCAATTCGGCAGCCTTCAACCGCTGTTCAATTTCATCGGCAAGATTGAACCCTGCGGATTTTCCTGACCGGGCTACGAAATTATCCTTCATTCGATCATCCCAATTGGATTGACCTACACCATTTTGTGTTCCCGTGTGCCGACGATAAAGGATGCTATCTATGTCATCTCGATTTTCCTCTACTTGACAAAGAATTGTGTTGGGAAAGCTCCCCTTCCATTTTTTCCGCAATGACTTAAAATAATCTTGCAACTGAACGGTTGGGGCTCTTTCCGGCTTCTCAAGCAACTTCAAACATGTAACTCGTCGATTTCCATCAAAAACTAAGAAAATATTTTTTTCCGGTGTCACCAGTGGTGGTTCAAATATCCTCCCCTCATCGACTATGTCTTTTGCGAGGTTTTTCATATGAGTTTCGCGTGTATTAAACAGCCACGATATCGCGGCTGTTTCGTTTTCAAGTTCTCCATGACGATCGTTTGCCCGATTTACTTGTAAGTCACTAATTTTTATTTGTTCTAATCGCATATCTTTTCCCAACTCACTGCAGCATGCCATGCACACAGAGCGCGGGTCAACTTAAAGTAGCTTTCCTTTGCTTCATTCTACGGGATGCAACGGGGAGCGCAGCATCCCCTTGCCAAGCATTTGCAATACAAACGCTGCTTGCCATGCACGGTGTGTTCTTCAAGGTATTGCCAACTATATCAGCGCATAGCTTCGATGCTTGTTCGAACTCGCCACCAGACTCACCGCAAACCCTTACAAACTACGGAAACCGGGTCAGTTAACCCTTAAGCGAACAGTGCTGAGATTGGCCTTTTCCGAACGTATCGCATGCTGCCAAAATCAGGGGCTTCGAACTTCAAACAAATACCGTACCATTCAAGGTGTTGGAGGCCATCCACATGGAGGGGTGTGAACTGGTGGGTGATGAGGGATTTGAACCCCCGACATCTTCGATGTGACCGAAGCGCTCTACCACTGAGCTAATCACCCGCCGGTGGGCGGTTCTTTAGCTGTCCTCACCTGGCTCTGCAAGGGGCGCCAGATCACCGGCGGTCGGGTCCTCAGAGGCGCGTTTCAGCTTCAGGGTCAGCATCATGCCGGCAGGCTTCTGGTCACGTTTCTTGACCATGAACTTGCCAAGGGGCGGCACCACCACCTCATCAGACGCATCAAGCGCTTTGCCGATCTCGTCCAACACCACATCAAAGACCATCTTGGCCTCCGAGCGTTTCAGCGAAACGCGGGCGGCGATGGCTTCGATCAGGTCGGGACGGCGCAGGCGGTCGTCATCGGGGGGGCCAGATCCGGCAGGTGCAGGTGCAGATGCCGATGCAGTTACACCTTCTTCGATCACTTCAGGCTCCACCACCGCCGCGGGCTTGGGCGCCGGTGCGGGTGCGGGTGCGGGTGCGGGTGTCGAAACCGGGTCCGAAGCGGCGGCAGCTTTTGCGGCGCTTTTTGTGGTGCCGAGCGTCCCGGTGCGGCGCGGCCCGGCGGAGGTGGATTTACGTTTTGCGGGACTGGTTGCGGGGCTGGGTGTGGTCTTTGTCGCCATCTCAAATACCTCATGGGTTTTCTCCGCGCTTGCAGCCTGACCCGGCGCGGCGTGGATTGTTTCTGTTTCCTGAACAACTTAACCGAAACCGGGGGATTGGGCCACCCTGCCCTGCAAATCAACGTTAAGGCGTTGCCGCAACCAGCCGCAAACGGCGAAGATCCCAGCGCGGCCAACCAATCAGTTCGGACACGCTCACGAAGCGAAACCCACGCGCTGCCAAACCGTCAAGGGCCGAGGGCATGGCGCGCACGGTGGCGGAGAGGGTGTCGTGGGCCAGGATCACACCACCGGGATGGCAGTTGCGCACGATGCGCTGTGCCACCACGGACGATCCGGGGCGCCGCCAATCCATCGGATCGACGGACCACAGCACCGTCGGCATCGAGCGCGCTTGATGTAACATCAGGCGTTGACGGTCATAGAGGTTGCCGTAAGGCGGACGCATGGTGACGGGCGGGCGACCGACGGCGTCGTAAACGGCGCGGTTTGTGCGATCGACCTGATTGAGCACCGAGGCGTCGGAGTGACCATAAAGGCTGGGGTGGGACCAGGTGTGATTGCCGATCTCGTGCCCCTCGGCCACCATCCGTTGCAGGAGTAGCGGATACCGCGCGGCGTTGCGACCAATCACGTAAAACGTGGCGCGGATGCCTCGGATGCGCAGCGTATCCAGAAGCTGGGGAGTCAAACGTGGGTGGGGGCCGTCGTCAAACGTCATCGCCACGATGGGTTGCGCCGTGGGGATACGGGTGATGGTTGCATCCACGCCGCTCAAAATCGCGCCGCGCCCGGCGAACGTTTGTGGCAGGCCTTGTGCCATCACCCGGCGGGGCACAAACGGGGCCGCAAGGCCAGCGGCGGCCCCTAGTAACATGGTTCTGCGGCACATGTCGGACATCACGTCGGGCCCCTTCCGGCCGTAAGGACGTTTATTGCGGAACCATGGGCCTAGCAGCTCACTTGGCGCAACGAATCACCCCATGAGAAGCCGAACCAGTCCTTTGGCGTTGTGGATCGGCCACTATTAGGTGTGGTTTGAGGCGAAAATCGTTGCTGTTGCGCAACAAATACCGGCTCACCCCCGCTTGGGAGGGATAAACCGCGCGAAAGTGCGTTGTGTGCCTGTTTCGCTTATTGTCATTCTGTCTACCGAGCGCGGTCCTGCCAGATTGCGCCCACACGTCTGCAAACATTCCTGGGGGAATACTTATGAAAAAAGCACTTATCGCCGCTGCTGCGGTTGCTGTGTTTGCCACTGCGGCAAACGCTGGTGGCATCGTCACAACCGTGCCTGAGGCGGCCATTGTTGAGGATACCGCAGGGTCGAACCAGGGCATTTTTGTCCCGATCTTCGCGCTGATCCTGCTGATCTCGCTACACCACGGTTAAGGCCAATCTTGCGCCGCGTGTGTCTGGCCTGCGCCGCATGTGTCTGGGGGGATGTGCTGGCGTGACAGGTCGGTTCAGGGCCTGATTTGATATTAAAGCTCCGCGACCCGTGAGGGCCGCGGAGCTTTGTCATTTCAACGGCTGTGGGCCGCTAATGGGGATGTGCGCCTGTGCCTTCGCCGCCACGTGCAAGGGCGGCTTGGGCGGCAGCGGCCTCTTCTGCGGCTTCGTCCCATTCGATCGGCACTGGTGTGGAGGTCAGGGCACGGGCCAAAACCTCAGACACGTGAGAGACGGGGATGATGGTCAGCCCTTCCTTCACGTTATCGGGGATCTCAACCAAATCCTTCTCGTTCTCTGCCGGGATCAGAACCGTGGTGATACCCCCGCGCAGAGCCGCCAACAGCTTCTCTTTCAGGCCGCCGATGGGCATGGCGTTGCCGCGCAGGCTGACCTCCCCCGTCATCGCAATGTCCCGTTTCACCGGAATACCTGTCAGAATCGAGACAATCGAGGTCACCATTGCCAGCCCGGCAGATGGCCCGTCTTTCGGCGTCGCGCCATCAGGGACGTGGACATGGATATCCATGCGATCAAACTTCGTTGGCTTCACCCCGATTTTTGGCGCAATCGAGCGCACATAGGACGCCGCCGCGTCGATGCTTTCCTTCATCACATCGCCAAGCTTGCCGGTTGTCTTCATCCGACCCTTGCCGGGAAGGCTTAACGCTTCGATATGCAGCAGGTCGCCGCCCACGGAGGTGTAGGCTAACCCAGTGACAACACCAACCTGATCCGCATCCTCCGCCAAGCCATAGCGATACTTCTTCACGCCAAGGAAATCTGCGAGATTCTCGGGGGTTATGGCAACTTCTTCAACCTGTTTGCGCACGATTTTGGTCAGAGATTTACGGCAAAGTTTGCCGATCTCGCGCTCCAGGTTCCGCACCCCGGCTTCGCGGGTGTAGACCCGGATCATTTCTTGCAGGGCTTCGGGGTCAAGCGAGAATTCATTCGCCTTGAGACCGTGGTTCTTGATCTGCTTCGGGATCAGGTGACGGTGGGCGATCTCGGCTTTCTCATCCTCGGTGTAGCCCGCCAGCGGAATGATCTCCATCCGGTCCAATAGCGGCGATGGCATGTTGTAGGTGTTCGCCGTGGTCAGGAACATCACGTTTGAAAGGTCATATTCGACCTCAAGATAGTGATCCACAAAGGTGGAGTTCTGTTCCGGGTCCAGCACCTCAAGCATTGCCGACGCCGGATCACCGCGAAAATCCTGGCCCATCTTGTCGATTTCATCGAGCAGGATCAGCGGGTTAGTCGTTTTCGCCTTTTTCAGCGCCTGAATGATCTTGCCGGGCATCGAGCCGATGTAAGTGCGCCGGTGGCCCCTGATTTCGGATTCATCACGCACCCCCCCAAGGGAGATGCGGATAAATTCCCGGCCCGTGGCATTGGCCACAGATTTGCCAAGCGAGGTTTTACCCACACCCGGCGGTCCGACGAGGCACATGATCGGCCCCTTCAGCTTTTTGGAGCGTTGCTGCACAGCCAGATGTTCAATGATCCGTTCCTTGACCTTCTCAAGCCCGTAATGGTCATCATCAAGGATCTTTTCTGCCCGGCTGAGATCTTTCTTCACGCGGGATTTGATGCCCCACGGAATCGACAACATCCAATCGAGGTAGTTGCGCACAACCGTGGCTTCCGCAGACATCGGAGACATGTTCTTGAGCTTCTTCAGCTCTGCATCAGCCTTTTCACGGGCCTCTTTGCTCAGCTTGGTGGCGACAATACGCTCTTCCAGCTCGGCGATTTCACCGGCGCCATCTTCGCCATCCCCCAGCTCACGCTGGATCGCTTTCATCTGTTCGTTCAGGTAATATTCACGCTGAGTGCGTTCCATCTGCGACTTCACGCGGGTTTTGATCTTTTTCTCAACCTGAAGCACCGACATTTCGCCCTGCATCAGGCCATACACCTTCTCAAGTCGAGCCGCGACTTCGAGGGTTTCCAGAAGGTCCTGCTTTTGCTCAACCTCGATGCCCAGATGGCCGGACACCAGATCCGCCAGTTTGGCGGGGTCCTGGGCCTCTGACACACTTGTCAGCGCTTCTTCGGGGACATTCTTTTTGACCTTGGCGTATTTCTCGAACTCTTCGGCGACAGACCGTGTCAGCGCCGTGATTGTTTCAAGATCACCGGCGGTTTCAGCCAGTTCCGTGGCAATCGCCTCAAAAAACGGCTCGGTGCTGGTGAATTCTTCGATGCGCACCCGGCGACGGCCTTCGACAAGCACCTTCACGGTGCCGTCAGGCAGCTTCAGCAGTTGCAGCACATTGGCCAACACGCCGTTGAGGTAGATACCATCAGCGCCGGGATCATCCTCAGCCGGGTCACGTTGCGAGGACAACAGGATCTGTTTGTCGTCCTGCATCACTTCCTCAAGCGCCCGAACGGATTTTTCACGTCCCACAAAAAGCGGCACCACCATATGGGGGAACACGACAATGTCGCGCAGGGGCAGGACGGGGTAGATGGTTTGCTCGGGCATGAAAAATGCCTTCCTTTGTCTTGGGCCGAGGGTCAGGGTCCCGCTTTGCGGCAACCTAGTCCCCCTCCTGTTCAGGATGTCTTAACGTGGGGCTGTGTTACACGGGTTTCAAGCAAGATCACGCGGCATTTATTGCCGACGAGTTTGCACGGGCACACGCCAGCGCACAACCCACACTTGGCGGTTCACGGGGCGGCTGGCGCAAAATGTTGGGGATGGATTGGTGGGAGAGCTGTGGAAAGGCGGGTCAGCACAACGCCGGCAAGTGGCATTCCGCGGGCTGTTCTTCGCCCTGCCGGGGCGTTTTCCGGGTAATGAGCAAATTGACCGCCTGTCCCGCGATACGTGACTTGCCGGCACATTGCCTGCCATGTCGCAAACCGCTCTGGTTTCATACCAAACAATTGGCGCAGGCAATGTGGCACCCTCCGCGCGGCGAGCAGACGTTACATCCCGTGGAATGTACACGATAACAGGTGAGGGTTGCGCCGACAGCGTTTGCAGTTCCATGGCATCCGGGCGGTCTACAACACCTCGATGTCACCAAGCGCACGTTTGGCGTGGAAGGTGGTCTCAAACCCGGCGAAATCATCCGCAACAATCGCCGCGCGCATCTCACCCATCAACTCCTGATAATAATGCAGGTTGTGCCATGTCAGCAGCATACCCGAGATCATCTCCTGGGCGCGGAACACGTGGTGCAGATAGGCGCGGGAGTAGTTGGAACAGGTGGGGCAAGTGCAATCGGGGTCCAGCGGGCGGGGGTCGTCGGCGTGGCGCGCGTTTTTGATGTTCACCTGCCCGCGCCGGGTCCACGCCTGCCCGGTGCGGCCAGAACGCGACGGCAGCACGCAGTCCATCATGTCGATGCCGCGTTTGACGGCGCCGACGATATCATCCGGCTTGCCCACCCCCATCAGGTACCGCGGCTTGTCCACGGGCAGTTGATCCGGCGCGAAGTCCAGACAGTTGAACATCGCGTCCTGCCCCTCCCCCACGGCCAGCCCGCCAATGGCGTACCCATCAAAGCTAACGGCGCGCAGGGCCTTGGCGGATTCCTCTCGCAACTCCCGCTCCAACCCGCCTTGCTGGATGCCGAATAACGCGTAACCGGGGCGGTCGCCGAAGGCGTCTTTCGAGCGCGCGGCCCAGCGCATCGACAGACGCATGGATTCCTCCAACGCCCTCCGGTCCGCAGGCAGCGCCGGGCATTCGTCAAAACACATCACGATGTCAGAGCCGAGCAGTTTTTGGATCTCCATCGAGCGCTCAGGGCTGAGCAGGTGTTTGGAGCCGTCGATATGGGAGCGGAAGGTGACGCCCTCCTCTGTCAGCTTGCGCAGATCAGCCAGCGACATCACTTGAAACCCACCGGAATCCGTCAGGATCGGACGCTCCCAGTTCATGAACTTATGTAACCCACCCAACCGCGCGATCCGTTCTGCCGTGGGGCGCAGCATCAGGTGGTAGGTGTTGCCCAGGAGAATATCCGCCCCTGTCGCCGCCACCGACTCCGGCATCATCGCTTTCACCGTGGCGGCGGTCCCCACGGGCATGAACGCAGGGGTTCGGATGTCGCCACGGGGGGTGGAGATGACGCCGGTGCGGGCCTTACCCGAGGTGGCGTTAAGCGAAAATTTGAACCGGTCAGTCATGGAGGCTGCGCATACCCCCGCGGGAGCGGAATTGCAAAGGCCCCGTCGCACCGTTCGGTAGGGGATGGTTGGGCGTCTGGCACATTCGCCCCCGCCCTCGCCCCGCGCCATCGCATCCATCAATGGATACCCTCATGACACTTGCCCGGCCCAAACCGACCCGACATTGACCTGCGGGCAAGATTACAGTGGCGACTTGTCGGCGTGCGCTTCTATCTTGCGCGCACGGTTACCCGAAAACCGCTGCCCACTTTTCGGCGTGCGCTTCTATCTTGCGCGCACGGTTACCCGAAAACCGCTGCCCACTTTTCGGCGTGCGCTTCTATCTTACGCGCACGGTTACCCGAAAACCGGTGCCCACTTTTCGGCGTGCGCTTCAGGCCCT
>JAESTV010000177.1 GCA_016763475.1 Roseicyclus sp. | reverse complement strand
TCGGTTCGGTGCCTGTACCAATCTCAGATTCCCGGAGCTGGTCAGCCCGTGCAGGTTGGCCCGTGCAGGTTGGCCCGTGCAGGTTGGCGCGTGCAGGTTGGCCCGTGCAGGTATTTCGTGTGGCGTGAACCGGGCCATATCTGAGCTTCGATACAGGCTGTGCGCTGTTTGAATTCTTTGCGGCAGCGCACCAGAAGGATAAGCTATCCATCGCCGCTGCGCTGGTTGCTGGAACAGTACGCCATGGTGCAAAGCCCCTGTCAGCCCGCGACGCGCCTATCGAACTGACAACAGCGATGGCGATGGCGATATTTTGCCCTGCCCTTTGATCTCTTGGTCAGCTCTTCAGTCTCTTGCTGTCTGAAATCCATTCCGCCCCGCGTTCACCAAACACATCACGTGGCAAAATCAGGTTTGCACAAACGGAGACATCGCAAAAACGCGTGAACCGCCCACTAAGGGGCGGATCAAGGCTGCTGTGGAGGTCGCTATTGCCGTCGAAGGATCAGAGATCAAGCTGTCGCGCATCTGAAAACGACAACAGCTTGCGGCCTTTTTCATCCCAAAGATGAAGCCGCGCGCAGCGGAAGCTTTCCCAAAGCGTTATCCGCTTGGATTGGGCAAGAATATCATGGTCCCGGACCACTTCTGACAACCGATAGAAAGGGATACGGCTGGCGAGGTGGTGAACATGGTGGACCCCGATGTTTCCGGTGATCCACCGCAATACGCCGGGAAGCGCGTAGTGCGAGCTTCCATTAAGCGCCGCCTCTTGCACATTCCAGTCTTCCTCACGCTCCCAGACCGTGTCTTCGAATTGATGCTGGACGTAGAAAAACCACATCCCCGTGGCCGCAGCCAGAAACATCGTTGGCAGGAACACGAACAAAATTACGTCCAGACCGCCAAACCACACGATCAGGCCCAAAACCACCGCAATTGCAATATTGGTTGCCTGCGAGCTGATCCAGTAACGCCAGCCCAAGCGCATCACGCCAATCGGAAGCCGGTTCTGTAGGAAAAAGGCGTAAACCGGTACGATTCCAAACAAGAAGAACGGGTTGCGGACCAAACGATACAACGCCCGGCCAATCCAGCGTTTTTCGCGGAATTCCTTGACCGTCAGCATCGGAAGATCACCCATACCACGTTGGTCCAGGTTGCCTGTTGTCGCGTGGTGCATGGCATGGTTCTTGCGCCAAACATCATACGGCGTCAGGGTCAGAACCCCCAGAAACCGCCCCAGCCAGTCGCCCATTTGGCGGTTCTTGAAAAACGCGCCATGACCGCAATCGTGTTGGATCATGAACAATCGGACCAGGAAGGCCGAATTTGCCAGAGCCAGTGCCACAGCCAGCCAGGGGCTGAGTGACAATGCCCACCAGGCCAGCGCCCAGATCGCCATAAATGGAGCTAGTGTCACTGCAAGCTCAAAGAGGCTGCGAGAAAGGATCGGCTCGCGATAGTTGGCGAGGATCCGGGTCCAGTCAGAAGGTTGCAATCGAAGCTCCTTGATGTCGACAAGCGACGGTACGTCGAACCGTTCCTGACAGCTTCTGTGTCCGGTTCATACCCCTTTTCGGCTCAATTTAGCCACATTGACACGTGGTCATTTTGCGCAGAGCGCTGGTGCCCGCCTTGGGGGGCCTTGGCTGGCTTGACCGATTCCCGTTTGAGACGGGCCTTACGCAGGCCCCGGCCTTCGCAAGTCACATCTCAACTTCATCATCGAGGATGTCACACGCCGCGCGTGTGGTTTGGCCCATAGGCGATTCTGCACGCAGGATTGCAGGCTTTAGCAACGGGGTTGTGGGAAATTTTGTCATGTTTTCATCTCCTTGATGGGCCAGCCAGCGCAGTCATTTCATGGGCGGTCGCTTTTAGGGCCGCCGTTTGTTGGGCGGACGGCATGGGCCGGGCGGGAATTGGGAGTGGCGGAGATTTCGGGGAATCGGATTGCCTGTGTCAGCCCGCAAGGAACGCAGATTAAATGCGTTTCGGGGCCGCAAGGGTGATTGGCTCGGCGTCATTAAACAGAATAGGCCGTGGATTCTGCCAATCGTGGCAAGCACCGGGTGCCCACCGGGTGCCCAAGGGCAACAATCAGCATAAAACGTCAGATTGCCGCGGCCAATGTTAGCCGGTGATCTCTGTCTTTGCGGCTCATGCGGGCCTCAATTGAACACCCCAAGGCTCTGGCCAACAAAAAAAGGCGGGCGCAGTCCGAAAACTGCACCCGCCTTAAATCACGTCTCAGCGCTGGCTTATGCCAGTGCGAGGTTGGTCGCGGATTCGCGCCCGTCACGACCGCTTTCGAGGTCGAACGTTACTGCCTGACCGTCGTCCAGCTGGTTGATCCCAGCCCGCTCCAGAGCAGAAATGTGCACGAAGATGTCCTTCGAGCCAGATTCAGGTGCGATGAAACCGAACCCTTTTTGAGTGTTGAACCACTTCACGGTGCCATTGGCCATCGTGATATCTCCTAGTTTAGTTGCTACCCGCGAAACGCAATAGCCCGGCTCAGTCTTGTCGTAGGATCAACTGAGGCCGCTAGGAAACAGGAGGTCTGAAGATAATACTATGCGAGGCTTATGTGGGCGTTCATCCACACTTTTGCAACCTCCTTTGTCGAAAAACCGTGAAAGAGGCCTTCAAGTCCGTTTTAAATGAAGGCTGATCTTCGGTTCGGAGCGCCTGTGAACGCTGTGGTTGATCCCCGTCTGCCTCTTATGTGGGCCGCAAATTTCTGCGTGCCCACCCTGCCTGATGTTGATCCTGTCTCAGTTCAGAGGCGCCGCCACGGAGCTTGCGCCATGCCCTATCTGCCTCCCACCGCCAATCGCGCCTGTCATATATTCCACGCGCGCCGCGCTGGAAAACGTTGGCAGAATTGAACATGTTGACGCAACCCACAAACAGACGCCCGCTCTTCCATTCAGGATTTGAGCATTGTTTGCCCCCCTTGCCCTTGGCCGGTCAATTGGGGTCGGGACAGGCGGCCCGATTGTCGGTCCATCTGCGGCCCCGGAACCGGTCCAGACCGGGACGGGTCGCGTTGCAATTCAACGGCGCCGGATTAACCGCGCCGTCAACATTTGACGGGCGCAATCAGTCGCGCAAGATCAGCACCGAGCATCTGGAGTGGCGCACAACCCGAGATGCGTTGGGCCCAATCAGGTAGTCCTGAAAGTTCGGTCGATGTGCGCCCATTACAATCAGCTGCGCGTCAATATCCCGCGCGGCTTCAAGGATTTCCTCATAAGCAGTGCCATGGAGGACCACATGTTTGATCCGTGCGGCTTTCTCAGCGCCAAGCACGTCAGAGACGATACCATGGAGCGTGACCCCGGCGTCGTTGAGAGCCTTTTGCTCGGCCCCTTCCTCAAAAAACGACCCCACGATGCTCATCCCGAAATCGGGAATGACGGTCACAACGGCGATGGACGCATCGTCTAACTCAGCCATGCTGGCCGCTTTGGTGAGGATAGATGTGTGATGCTCGGGATGTGCCAGATCAATGGCCGCAAGGACAATGCCACTCATGGGGAAACCTCCTCTTCTTCTTCTTCGCGGGGCATCCTGCGCCGTTGGATCAGAGCGATCATACCAAGGAGGAGGAGCGCGGGGATAAAGAATATCTCCTTTGGCATCCGCTCACTTTCGACTTCGATGGTGGTCAGGGTCCAATCGAAATCAATGCCCAATTGCTCACCGGTGCCGCCAAACGACAGTGAATCCACTACGATCTGCCCATCCCGTGACACCAGATCCAGCCCGGCAGTTTGTGACAATCGAGTAAAGCCATCCGCCCCGGCATCTCCCAACGGCAGAAGATAGGTCGACGAGACGAAATTACCGTCAAAGGTCAGGCCCTCCATGGCGACACGGATATTTCCATCCGGCGGGGCGGCCTCAGCCAGGGCAAATATCTCGGCGGGGGCAATTTGCAGGTATGGATCCTGAAATTGATCAAGCCAGAACCCCGGTCGGAACAGCGTCAGCGCCACAATCACCAACACCACAGATTCCCACAGCCTGCTTCGCACCAGGAACCACCCCATAGTTCCTGCCGCAAAGACCAGCATTGCCACAAGGGCGACGACAAACACCACTATCGCCCCCACAAACGTTACATCCAGCAACAACAGATCGGTGTTGAAGATGAACAGGAACGGCAAAAGGGCGGTGCGGATAGAATAGAAAAACGCCTGGAATCCGGTTTTTAGGGGGTCTCCCCCCGAAATCGCGGCTGCCGCGAAACTGGCTAGCCCCACAGGGGGCGTCACATCCGCCATGATCCCGAAGTAGAAGACAAACATGTGAACCGCAATCAGGGGTACAATCAGGCCGTTCTGCGCGCCAAGTTCGACCACAACCGACGCCATCAGGGATGACACCACGATGTAGTTTGCCGTTGTCGGCAGGCCCATGCCGAGAATGATCGAAATCACCGCCACAAAGATCAGCATCAGCATCAGGTTTCCGCCCGACAGGAATTCAACGAATTCCGCCATCACCTGACCGATGCCGGTCAACGTGACAGAGCCCACGATGATACCTGCCACCGCCATGGCACAGGCCAGGCCGATCATGTTGCGGGCGCCCGAGATCAGGCCTTCGGTGACCTCCCAGGCGCCTTCGACAATGCGTTCCCTGATCTGGCCTTGGCCCCGAAAGAACGCCTTCAGTGGCTTCTGGGTCAGAAGGGTCAGCAGCATGAAGCTGGCGGACCAGAAGGCTGAGTAGCCGGGCGATTTACGCTCAACCATCAACAGATACATCAGCAGCAGGATCGGCATCAGGTAATAGATGCCGGATTTGAAGATCTCACGGGTTGGCGGCAGGTTCTGCATGCTGTCGATCGACAGCTCCAGATCCGGGCTTTTGGCGGCGTACCGCACGGCAAAAACGTACCCCACAAGGAACAATCCGATGATAACCGGCGTCGCCGCTGCACCAAGGGCTCCTTGCATAAGATCAACCACAAGACCGGCAGTGTACAATGTGCCACCGGCGATGATGATACCGATGCAAATGATCAGGATCGCCGAGAGGATAAAGATCACCGGGTTCATCCGGCTTGTGCCCTTCATGCCCATTTTCAGGGCCTCAAGGTGGACAATATAGACCAGCGCCACGTAGGAGATCGCCGCCGGAACAATCGCGGATTTCACCACTTCGACATAAGAAATGCCCACATATTCCGTCATCAGGAACGCAACCGCACCCATCACAGGTGGCGTCAGCACGCCGTTGATCGATGACGAGACTTCGATCGCGCCGGCCTTGGCAGGTGAGAAACCAACCTTCTTCATCAGTGGAATGGTGAAGGTACCGGTGGTCACCACGTTGGCGATCGATGAGCCGGAAATCAGGCCCGTGGCGGCAGAGGCGATGACGGCCGCTTTGGCCGGGCCGCCGCGCAAATGGCCCAAGGTGGCAAAGGCCAGCGACAGGAAGTAGTTCCCCGCGCCCGCCTGATTAAGCAACGCACCAAACAACACAAACAGGAACACAAAGCCCGAAGACACGCCAAGAGCCACACCAAAGACGCCTTCGGAGGTCAGCCACATATGGCTCATCGCGCGTTCAATCGACGCGCCGCGCCAACGGATCACATCAGGTAACCATTCGGACGACCCGAAGAAAACGTACCCCAGGAAAACCGCGGCCACCGCCATCAGCGGGAAGCCAAGGGACCGCCGCGCGGCCTCCATCAAAAGCACACAACCGATGCTGGCAAAGATAAGGTCCTGGGTGGATGGCGCCCCGGAGCGCGCCGCAAGTCCATCCCAGAACAGGAACAGGTAACCCGCGCAGAACGCACCCAAAAGGGAGATCACCCAATCCTGAATAGGAATATGGGTCCGGGGGCTGGATTTGAATGTGGGGAAGGCCGTGAAGGCAAGGAATACGGCGAACGCGAGGTGGATCGAGCGGGCTTCCGAGGAGTTCACAACCCCAAAGCCGATCTCGTACGGGATAGGTGACGCGATCCACAACTGGAACAGCGACCAGATCAGCGGCACGGACCACAGCACGCCACGGGAAAAACGCCCGGTAGGGGCGCGGGCTCCGGTATCGGCCTCGGCGATGAAGTCGTCTACGTCCGCGTTGTCTGGTTTTGTATCGTTCATGCCCTGCCCCACCGATCATCGTCAAATTTGGAAAGGCCGCCCGGAGTATCCCCCCGAGCGGCCCGTTATCGTTAGGGCTTAGCGCCAGCCGCGCTCTTGGTAGTACTGCAACGCACCGGGGTGCAGGTCGGCAGTGATCCCCGAGGTGATCATCTCTTCAGGTGTCAGCTGCGCAAATGCAGGGTGCAAACGGGTGAAGTTATCGAAGTTTTCGAACACCGCGCTGACCAGAGCGTAGACAACCTCATCAGGCGTATCAGCCGACGTCACAAACGTAGCGCGCGGGCCCCAGGATGGGATGTCGTCGGGATTGCCAGGATACATGCCGCCGGGGATAATTGCCGGAGCATACGCACTGTTTTCGGCCAGAAGCCGGTCAATCTCTTCACCCTCCAGAGGCAGGATTACCACGTCACAGGTCGAGGTTGCTTCCTGGCTGGAACCATTGGGAAGGCCAGCGGCCCAGATCGTCGCATCAATGTTGCCGTCACACAGCGCCGAGGCTTGCTCAGCCGAGGTCATCTCTGCGGCCAGCGACAGGTCATCAACCGAGAGGCCGTAGTAAGACAACAGCGTTTCTGCCAGAACCCGCGTACCCGATCCAGGGTTTGCGACATTCACCCGGTTCCCCGGGAAGTCGGCGACAGACGTGATGCCACTGTCAGCGCGCGCCATAACGTGGAGCGGTTCGGGGTGGATCGAGAACAGGGCGCGCAACTCCGGGAAAGGACCGTCATCCGCGAACGAGCCAGTACCGGCGAGGGCCGCTGCCTGCACGTCGGATTGTACAACACCGAAGTCCAGCTCACCCTGACGGATGGTGCGGGTGTTGTAGACAGAACCACCGGTCGACTCGACCGAGCAGCGCAATCCATGTTCCGCACGTCCCGCATTCACCAGACGGCAGATTGCGCCACCTGTGGGGTAATACACCCCGGTCACGCCACCGGTGCCGATGGTGATGAATTGCTGGTCCTGTGCAGAAGCAGCCCCGGCCAGCAATAACGCTGCAGCCGCGGTCGCCCCGAACAATGCCTTATGAAATGTCATGGGTATCCTCCTTGTTGCGTCGTGCGGGCAATCACCCGACGTTGGCCCCGTTGTCCGGGGTTATGACGTCAAGATGGGCAGAACCTCATGAGCATGTCATCCAAAAACTATTGTTTTTTTGGAGCTGACCAGTAGGCGCTGTGATCCCGGCGAAGGGTTTCGTACTGCGCGATTCTCTTGTGTGCCTCAGGACCACCTTCCGTGAAGATCATTGCCAGCAGCACTTCCATCAGCGCCATTGCGCCGGAATTGCAGGCGAAATGGTGGGTTGAAAGGGTCGATACCAGTAACGTCATATCCGCCTCCAATCCCGGCGCGACGATCTCACTGTCGGTTACAAAAATCAGCTTGGTCCCTTTGGATTTGGCAAACGCCGCCGCCTCCATCGTCTCGTGGCTATAAGGTGTGAAGGTGATCGCCATCAGCACGTCTTCCGGGCCTGCATCATTCAACTCATCTATCGCCGTCGACATGTGTCGCGGTATCAGTTCCATTGATCTAAGTGCCATGCGGGCCACGTAATGAAAGTGATAGGCCAACCCAAACGACGCCCGCATCGCCGTCAGAAAAACAGTCCGCGCCGACAGCAACATCTGCACCGTTTCGTGTAACTTCTCGGGTGATTGGCGTTGCAAGGATCGCTGCACCACCGCCAATGAATTTGCCGCTGCATCCGCCTGAGACGCACCTCCCACCTCAGCGCTGCGCCAGCGGTCCAACCAGTCGCGCCCCTCAACATGTTCTGTCAGGGACACCAGCGCGTGGCGAAACGGCTCTCGGAAGTCATCAAACCGGTCAATTCCCATCAGTCGCGCCAGTCGAACAAAGGTGAACGTGCTGACCCGAGCCTTACGGGCCGTTTCCCTAATCGAGTCCAGTCCAAAGTCCGCTTGATTATCGGTCACGTATTTCGCGGCCAGTCGCAATTGCGGTGACAACCCCGGAGCCTGGTCCTTTAGCCCTGAAAGCAAACGGTTTTTCAGAGTTGGGTCCATCGAATCATCCCCACATGTGATAACAAACGTTATCAAGCATCTGGAATTGACGCATCGTGTAATTCAGTGCCAGCCTTTGAGACAGTGGAAACCTCGCTTGGCAAAGGCTCGAACATGACCCAGCCCCTTCCGCCTCAGGCTTCAGTTGTCGTCATCGGCGGGGGGATCATGGGAACCTCCACGTTGTACCATCTGGCCAAAATGAGGGTGGGGGATGCGATATTGCTGGAACGCAACACGCTGACGCCCGGCACCACCTGGCATTCGGCGGCCCAGGTCCGGGCATTGCGCCAGTCCCGCAACCTCACCCGGATGATTCAATATTCAGTGGCGCTTTACGGGCAGTTGGAACACGAAACCGGGCAATCCGTGGGGTGGATCCAGGAGGGCTCGCTTTCGATCGCCACAACACCTGATCGGTTGACCCACATCCGCCGACAAGCGGCTTTGGCGCAGGCGTTCGGGATTGACGTGGCCGAAGTCTCGACACGGGAAGCGCAGGAGCGGTGGCCGCTGATGAACGGGGATGATGTCCTGGGCGCGGTCTGGTGCCCGGATGATGGCCGCGTCAGCCCGACCGATGTGTGTGGGGTGCTGGTGAAGGCCGCCAAGACCCTTGGCGCGCGGATATTTGAAGGCATTGGCGTGACCGGCATCCTCACCGACAATGGCCGGATCAAAGGCGTCGAAACCACCCAAGGCACGGTGATGTGTGACGCGGTTGCCCTTTGCGCCGGTCTCTGGTCGCGGGAGATGGGGGGGAAGGACGGGGCGCAAATCCCGCATGATATCGCAGGGGTGCCGTTCCCGGCGAGGGTTGCCCTCAGGCCGATCTGTGACCCGGACGGTGATTGGATGCGCCCCCACCCCCGCCCCCGCCGCCAGGCCACCGGAAAGGCCGCCTGAGCCATGGCAAAGCCTTTCATCATGGTTGCACCAACTGGGGCCCGGCTCGGCAAGGATACCCATAAGGCGGTTCCCCTGACGATCGCAGAAATCACCCTCACCGCCGCCGCGTGCCACCGGGCGGGTGCGGACGGCCTTCACCTTCACATCCGCGACGCAGACGGCAACCATTCCCTTGATCCCGGACTGTATCGCGAGGTGATCGCCGCGATCAACGCCCAGGTCCCGACCCTCAGGATCCAGATCACAACTGAGGCCGCTGGTCGCTTTGACGTCGCCACACAATTGCACTGCATTGAAACCTTACGCCCGTCCTGGGCCAGCGTTTCAATCCGCGAAATGGCCCGCGACACAGCCCTTGCCGCGCGCCTCTATGCCGTTGCGGCGGAGGCTCAGACACAGATCCAGCATATCCTCTATGACACCGGCGACGCGGCGCTTTTGGCCCGCTGGCAACAGGAGGGTATCATCCGCCCCCGCCAGTCCGATGCCATCCTTGTCCTTGGCCGCTACGAAACCGGGCCGCCTTCTGCTGCGCAACACATCGCGCCGTTTCTATCCACGCTGCCGCCCCGCACCCGATGGATGGTTTGCGCCTTTGGCGCGATGGAGCATCCTTGCCTCAGACATGCCGCCACTTTGGGCGGTGATCTGCGCGTGGGGTTCGAGAACAGCATCACCGGGCCTGATGGCAGCCCTTGGCTGGACAATGCCGCCTCGGTGACGGCGTTACTCCGCACACTATCCATGCCCCCTTCATCCATGCCCCCTTCCCTCAC
>JAESTV010000016.1 GCA_016763475.1 Roseicyclus sp. | reverse complement strand
CTCATCACCGACAGCGGTGATCACCGCCGATTTCAGCCCCAGCCGCGCCGTGCCGCAGGCGATATTGGTGGGCGAGCCGCCGATATATTTGTTGAACGACCGCATATCCTCTAGCCTGCCGCCGGTCTGAACCCCGTAGAGATCAACAGACGATCGGCCAATGGTGATGAGATCAAGATCTTTCATAGCTTACTCCAGCACTTCGCTCAGTTTCACCGGGCGGCATTGTGCGACGGACCGTGTTGCGGCTTCGGCCATCGCCAGAGCCAGAACACCATCCTCCAATGTCACCGGAAGGGGTGCGCCGGTTTCGACCGCCGTGACGAAAGCGGCCCACTCGGTTACGTAAGACGGCATGTAGCGCTCCAGAAAGAAGTAGGTCGGTTTGGCGGAACTCACGCCAGCCGCGGTCGATTTGACCACGGTGTTTTCCAGCATGTTCTGCGCCTGCAGCAGCCCCTCAGAGCCGAGTATCTCGACCCGCTGGTCGTAGCCATAAACAGCCCGCCGGGAGTTTTTGATCACCGCGATCCGCCCATCGCCATAGGTCAGGGTCACCACTGCCGTATCAACATCACCGGCGGCCCCGATCTGCGGATCAACGATTGATGACCCGAACGCGCTGATGGCTTCAGGCGCGCCTCCCATCAGGAAATTCGCCATGTCGAAATCATGGATCATCATGTCACGAAACAGCCCGCCCGAGACCTTGATATAGGAAATCGGTGGCGGGGCCGGGTCGAAAGACGTGATCGACAACAACTCGGCCCTGCCGATCTCTCCGGCCTCCAACGCCGTCCGCAAAGCGCTGAAGTTTGGGTCAAACCGACGGTTGAATCCGATCATCACAGGCTTGCCGGTCCGCGAAACCGACCCCAGACAGGCCTGCGCGCGCTCCAGGCTCAAATCCACCGGCTTTTCGCACAAAACGGCCTTGCCCGCTGCTGTTGCCGCTTCAATCAGGTCGGAATGGGTGTCTGTCGATGTCGCTATGAGCACCGCATTGATGCTTTCATCAGCGATGATGTCATCCGTTGTCCGCGCCGCGCAGCCATATTGCGTCGCCAGCTTTTCGGCATTTTCGGGAATGAAATCCGAGACCGCGACAAGCGCGCTTCCCGGATGCGATGAAATTGCTGTCGCATGCACGCCCGCGATACGACCAGCACCAAGTAATCCAACTTTCAGCATTCTGTTCTCCAATGCTTTGATGCACGCGTGCATATGAGTTTTGTTAGCTCCGCAGCGTTCAGATCGTGAACGCTGCGCGAGAGGCATTCAGGGCCGCTTCATCATTGCCCTTGGCAAAGGCTTCCATCCCGACAGGGCCGCAATCCCCCATATTGGCAAGGGCGCGTGCGATCATCGGCCAGTTCATTTCACCTGTGCCCGGCACGCCACGCGATCGGTTTGTCCTGCCAGATCATTTCGGCGCAGGCCGAAAGTTGAAAGCCCAATTCAAATGCCCTGCAGCTCGAAGTCAGTCGGAGCAACAGGCATGACGCCCTGCATCAATGCGACAGATTTTTCGAGACCCTCCAGAGAGTTGAGCAACACATCCTCATGCTCGATTGACAGCCACCCGTCATATCCGGCCATTTTCAGCCGGTAGCAAAACTGCCGCCACCATTCTTCACCATGGCCAAAGCCAAGCGTGACGTAGGACCAGCTGCGCGCCGGAATATCCATCAAGGATCCGTTTTCCAGAAGGCTGGTTGTGGCCTGCACCGGGGCGTTCAGCATCGTGTCCTTGGCATGCACATGATAGATCGCCTCGCCCAATGCCTCTGCCGCAACAAGCGGATCGGCCCCCATCCAGAAAAGGTGCGAGGGGTCGAGGTTTGCCCCGATAACGGGCCCGACCGCCTCGCGTAGTTTCCACAGGGAGGGAACGTTGTAGACACACTGGTTACCATGCAGCTCAAGCGCGATGCGCTCGACGCCATGTTCGCGGGCAAGGCCTGCGATCTCTGTCCAGAACGGGATCAGTTTCTCTTCCCACTGGTAGCGCAGGATGTCCTGCGTTTCCGGCGGCCAGGAGGCGACGACCCAGTTCGGCATCGTGTCGTTTGCATTTCCGGCAGGCAGACCGGACATGGTGCAGACGGTCTTGATGCCCATCTCACCGGCGACGCGGATCGTGTTCTTCAACCCTTCGCCCTGCGCCGGGTCCGTGGGGTGCATCGGGTTGCCATTGGCGTTGAACGCAATGATCTCAAGCCCGCGGTCGGCAAAGGCCGTCTTGAACGCCTCGCGCGCAGCTTTATCCTTAAGCATTTCTGCCAAGTCGAAATGGGGCGCGGTGGACCAACCACAGGTGTTCACTTCCACCCCGCTGGCTCCCATGCGAACAGCATTGTCAAGCATGGCTTCAAAGCTCATGCCTCCAAGACTGTCCGAGACAAACCCAAGTTTCATGCCGCAACTCCTTTTTGTACTGTGTAGAACGCTGGCTTGGCCATCATCGTAACGGGTTGCTTTTGGCCCGTTTCCAAGGCTTTTGCGCCCGCTTCGGCAACAATTGCGGCGCAGTAGCCGTCCCAGCTATCCGATGCGATGTCCGGGAATTTGCCGGTTTCGACGAAGCGCAGGAAATCACGGTTCTGGCGGATATAAGCCTCGTGATACCGTCCGCGCCAATCGTCGTCATAGCGGGTTGAGGACGCAAGTTTGATGTCTGTCCGAGTGTAGGCCACGTTGTTCATGGCAATGGAGCCGACCTCACCCACCAACTCTGCGCGCACGTCGTATCCGTAGCCTGCGTTGTTGTTGATCTCGATGGTCACCAGCTGGCCGTCTTCGGTATCCAGCACCATCACCACAGGCGCGACACGACCGTCCGAGCGCCGCGCCTGATGGGCTGTGATCGAGGTGAACTCGGTCCCCAACACGTGGCGCACAACGTCAAATTCATGCGGCGCGGAATTGGTGATCGCCATCGCGCCGGTGAAATCTGCGGCTGGGGTTGCCACATTGCGGTGAAAGTTGTGCATCATCAGCGCATGGCCGATGGCCCCGCTTTCCAGCGCCTTACGCATCTCGACATAAGACTGGTCATAACGGCGCATGAAACCCAGCATCACGAATTGTCTGCCTGCGGCTTGTTCTGCCAGCAGGACCGTCCGACACTCATCCGAGGATGGTGACAGCGGTTTTTCGCACAACACTGGCTTGCCCTCTGCGATGCAGGCCCTGGACAAAGCTGCATGGGTGAAATCCGGTGATGCCACGATCACAGCGTCCACGTCCTTGCGGGAAATCGTAGCCTCAGGATCATGTGTCACGTCCTTTGCACCGAACGTATTTGCAACCGCCCGGGCACGCGCTTCATCCATGTCGCAAACGACCTGAAGGGTTGCGCCTGGCAGATACTCGGCGACGATCCTGGCATGATCGGCCCCCATGAGACCTGCACCTATGATAGCAATTTTGGCGCTCACGGTAGTTACCCTCCGGTGGGTCAGGGATGGCTCCTGACCGTTCAATCGTCATTTTTGGTTGCAATGGCCGGGCGTGGTGTGCCCGGGCCAGGGGAGTCACGTAACCGGTTGCGGCGGATGCCCGTCATGGGTTTCCATGTAGGTGTCAATATTGGCCTCAAGGTCCGCCATCGATTCACCGCCAGCCATGAGGTCGGCAATCTCTTCGCGGGTCTTTTCGCCCTTGCGAAAGTCGGCAGCAATTGCGCCGCGGATCAGGACGGCAAAGTGATCGCCCACAGCCATGGCATGCATCACCTGGTGGGTGATAAAGATCACCGCCAACCCGCGCCGCTTGGCCAGATTGACGATGCGCAACACATGCGCCGCCTGCTTGACGCCAAGTGCCGCTGTCGGCTCGTCGAGGATCAGAACACGGGCCCCGAAATAAACAGCCCGAGCGATCGCCAGCGATTGGCGCTCCCCGCCCGACAACCCGCCGACCAGACGGTCGCCATTGGTAATTCGGGTAATCCCCATCTTCTGCACTTCTTCAACCGCGATCCGGTTGGCCTTCTTGCGGTCAAACACCTTGAACGGGCCAATACCCTTGGTCGGTTCCATGCCCATAAAGAAGTTTCGACCGATCGACATCAGCGGATAGGTGCCACCGAACTGGTGCACTGTTGCGATGCCCCGGCTTTGCGCATCACGCGGACCTTTGAGGGTCGTCTTTTCACCATCCATCACGATATCGCCGCTGGTCGGCTGATAAACACCTGCGAGTGTCTTGATCAGGGTGGACTTACCGGCACCGTTATCACCCAAAAGGCAGAGGACTTCGCCGGCGCGGACTTTCAATGAAATCTCGTGCAGAACATCAATAGGGCCAAAGGACTTATCGACATTGCGGAGTTCGATGACTGGTTCATTATCTGACATAATCGGGCCCCTTATTTCTTTTTGGAAGTCGACCAGTTGGTCGCCAATTTGCGGAAGGTTTCGTTCATCAAAACCGCGACCAGAAGCATCACACCGATGATCAGAAAAGACAGGTTACGGTCGATTTCCGTGTACCCGATGCCCTGCTGAACAACGCCCAGCGTCAGCGCCCCAAAGACAATACCCATCACGGTGCCAAAACCGCCGGTCAGAAGCGCACCGCCAACAACAACCGCGATGATCGTGTTGAAGATCATGCCAAAGTTGGCCTGGGATGTTGCTGAGTTGAACTGGATCGTCTGAAGGACACCGGCAAAGGCCGTGCTGGTGGAGCAGAGCATGAACAGACCGATTTTCAAGCGACGTGTCGGAATACCCGCGTTCCGAGCGCTTTCCTGATCGCCACCCAGCGCGAACACCCAGTTGCCCCAGGGGGAATAGTGCAGGAAATAAACAAAGACACCGATCATGCCGAGCCACCAGAAAACAGAGGACCGGAAGCCGCCCAGGGCCCTGCCTCCGAACAGTGATTTTGCCCACTCAGGCGCGTTCAGCGATGTCTGGGTCGTATTGATGAACAGGATCGAAAGGGAAAGCGTCAGACCGGCGACCGCGAAAAGCGTGGCCAGCGTCACGATGAAGGATGGCACCTGGGTGCGGGTCACGATCATGCCGTTGACCCAACCGATCAATGCACCCACAGATAGTGCTGCAAGGATACCAACCATGATGGGCAATTCATAATAGCCGGAGGCAATGGCGACCGTCATTGAGGACGCGGGCAGCACAGCACCCACTGAAATATCAAGTTCGCCTGCGATCATCAGAAACCCGACCGGAATCGCGATCATGCCGACGCTGGAGGCAAAGTTGACCCAGGTAGAGACCCCGCTGATGGACAGAAAGTTCCTTTCATACCCAAACAAGGCGAAGGCGACAAACACCAATGCGAAGCCCATAAAAGCGCCCGCAGCAGGGCTGCGCATCAAGGAACCAAGGGAAAAGCTCGTCGATGTCGGTGCGGGATCTGGGGAAGCCCCAGAACCACCGGTTGTAGTTGTATCGGTCATTTTGGTTAGCTCCTAGAATTTATCTCTCGCAGCCTGAACAGGTGCGTGTGTGGATCCCGGCCAAACCCTGGCCGAGATCCGGTTTCTTGGGTGAAACTCAGCGTGCGCCGAGCCGGACACCTTCGATAGCCGTGGCAACATTGGAAGCGTCAACAATTGCAGGGCCAGTCAAAACCGGCTGAGTTGTGATCTCGGTGCCGAACGCCAGGTTTGCAAACAGCATGGATGTTGCCAGAAACCCTTGCAGGTAGGGCTGTTGGTCGATCGCCATCACCTGAGTGCCGGCCTCGATGCGTTCAAGAACAGACGCGGACATATCGAAAGAAGCGAGTTGAATTTCACCCGTTCTGTCCAGTTGATCAATTGCGCTTGCAGATGCGTCAGCGGCCCAAGCGGCAAGGGTGATAATAGCGTCGATGGACGGATCGGCAATCAGCTCCGATTTGATGGCTTCGGAGGTGCCAACCATGTCCTGGTCGAGGTTTGCCGGAACACGCAGGATGTAGGTTTCTGCGCCTGCTTCAGCGGCCCCATCGGAAACACCTTCACACCGCGTTTCGAGGTTGATCGAGCCCGGCGTCTGGATGTGGCACAGAATGTGCGTAGCACCGTTTTCGGCCAGATACCGACCACCGGCAACACCTGCCAGATACTCGTCAGAACCGAAATAGTTCAACGCGCCATATTCCGCCATCTCGCTCTGACCGGCGTTGAACGCCATGATCACGACGCCCGCTTCAGCCGCGGCCTGCAACGCAGGTGTCTCGGATTCGGGCAACCAGTTCGGGATCGCGATACCATCGACGCCCTGTGCAACAGCCAGCTCGATAAGGGACGCAAGATCAGGTCCGAAATTGTCATAGTTCTGTGTTTGCAAGAAATTGACGGTTCCGCCATTGGCTTCCACCATCAGCGTCGCGTCATCGACACCCTTTCTTACCATGTTCCAAAAACCATCCTGGGCAGAGCCCACGATCACGGCGATGTCCTGCGCCATGGCACCCGTTGAAAGGGTAGCGGCAGTCGCGGCGATGGCGATTGTCCTGGTGAAATTCATCTATTTTCTCCTCCTAGTTCCCGCCACATCGACGGGCTTGTTGTTTAGCCATTCGGCCAATTTTCGTCTCCCGACCCCCCCCGGCACCGCGCTCATGCGGCGAATCGTTTGCCCCCAGAAACTCGTTTGGGGAATATCATGATTATTTTTACATCTGCGAAGCCGTCTTGGCGGGTATTTTTGAGGTATTTGACATCTGCATTTAGTGATAGGAGGCAATTTATCAGTGTTTTATGCCGTTTATGCTTGCCGTTCGCTCATGATAATGCATGATGGATTTAGTATCAAAATGGGGTTTCAGTGCCAGAATCATCGACAAAAAATCACTGGAAAGGGCCGACAGTCCGCGAGATTGCCAAGCTGGCTGGCGTTGGCTCTGCCTCTGTCGATCGGGTTCTGAACGACCGCCCTGGCGTCAAGGAAAAGACCAGGGCAAAGGTTCTGACAGCGCTGGAGAAGCTTGAGTATGATCGCGGAAGAAACATGCAAGGCCTTGATATAAGGCTATTTTGCGAATCCGGCGTTGCGTTCAACCAACAGATGGAAGCGGCAGTCATCAACGCAAACCGGACTTTGCCAGGCGTTCAGGTGCATGGTCGGCTTGTGACGACCAGTGAGTCGGACCCTGTGCAATTCGCCAACCAGATCGAAAAAGACAGCAAGAATGCCGATGGTGTGATTTTGATCGCCCGTGAGCATCCCGCCATCAATATGGCGATGCGCAAGCTGGTCAGTGCCTTGATGCCCGTGGTCTGTCTCACGACTGACCTTCCAAGCTCGCGCCGCTCGGCCTATGTCGGCAACGACCAGTATGCCGCGGGCAGCGTGGCGGCGCAGCTTATCGGCCAGATTCTGCCAGACAGGCCCAACAACATTCTGCTTGTTATGAGCGAGCCTTTCCGCTGCCAGCAGGAACGCGAAATGGGCTTTCGCCGCGTGCTTCGCAACGAGTTTCCGCATCTTCGAATCGAGGAGCGGGTGATTTCCAATGACGACTCCGAAACCACCCACAAGCAGTTGCTGACCTACTTGGAAAGCCGTGAACACCCGGCTGCAATTTACAACGTGGCGGGTGCCAATCGCGGCGTAGCCATGGCGCTGGAGGAGAAAGGCGCGGCCCGGAAAACGATCTTTGTTGGCCATGAGCTGACGCCATATTCGCGTGCCTTGTTGAGCACAGGCGTCATGGACTATGTCATTTCACATGACTTCACTGTTGAATTGAGCACCGCCGTGGAATGGATCAGAAGCAAACTGAACGGACATGTCGGCGACCCCGCCCACAGCCAGATTCTGGTTCACACACGCTACAATTGCGGCCTCTGACCCGATTTATTCCGCCGGTTCAGTCT
>JAESTV010000176.1 GCA_016763475.1 Roseicyclus sp. | reverse complement strand
GGATAGATCGGCCCCGGGGGGGGGGCGTTCAGGTGATGTCACCTGATTCGGGCGCGCGTTTTTCGCCTGTGACCATGGCGCGGGCCAGGTTTTCGCGTTGCCGGAAAGAGGTCAGCACAACCCCTCCCACATGAACGGCGATCAGCAGGAGCATCAGGTTGGCAAGCACCTCATGTGCCTCTTCCACGGCGCTTTCGCCACCTCGGCCACCACCCCAATACTCACGGTCTTCTCCGTCTTCGTCAGCAAAGGCCGGGGCGATGATCTGCGGCAGATCGGGCAACATCGCGATGCGGGTCTCATCTTCCAGCAGCCAGCCGGTGAACGCTGTGGCCGACAGCGTGAGCAACAGCGCCACGATCATCGCAGCGCCCGCCGGGTTATGGCCAAGATAGCGGCGCTCGCGATGTCCAACCATGTCACGCAGATAGGAAAATGTCGCAGGTGGGCCCTTGAGGAATTGGGTAAAGCGCGCATATCGGCTGCCGACAAGGCCCCAGATCAGACGGAAGGCCACCAACCCTGCCACAACATAGCCCGCCACTTCATGCACCGTGGAAAGCTCTTCGGCGCTCAAATAAGCCACCGCGAAAGCGGCGACGAGGCCCCAGTGAAAAATGCGGATCAAAGGGTCCCAGACACGCACTTTGGCAAGGGGTCCTTGCGCTGCTGATCGGGCAGCCTGTTCGGATGTTTCAGTCATCGTCGTCCTCATCGTCCTCATATTCGAATTCGATAATCTCCAACGTGGACGGATGCACCGTCACTTCGATACGGCGCCCGTTGGCATCTCGGCCATCGATCTCGTAACAACCGTCGTCGATCTTGATGCGCCGCACAGTCCAGCCGTTCTCTTCGGCCAGCCGCGCTACAGTGTCCCGTGACTGCCAATCCTCCAAGGGCACGAAACAATCGTCGTCGGCCAGCGCTGCCCCAGCGGGAAACACGGCAAGCAAGGTCAGAATTGTCAGTGTCGTCTTCATCGGGCAAACTCCAGCTTGTGGTTGTCCTGCACATACCATCAACCCTGAACCTGACGGGACCCTGAAGACCGGCCACCACAACCGTCAGCTTCACGTCAGCCCAAGCTGACAAGACGGGCCTCGACAAGAAAAGGAAACCCGACCGCCATGCGTATCCTGCTGATCGAAGATGATGCCGTTCTTGGCGCCGCCGTACGCGACCAGATCGCGGGTGACGGCCAGTCTGTGGATTGGATGCAGCGACTGGACGCGGCGCATGACGCCATGGCGGGTGCGCCCTATGATCTGGTGCTTCTCGATCTGATGCTGCCGGATGGACGGGGGATCACGTTTCTCAAGGCATTGCGCACGCGGGGTGATGTGACGCCGGTGATCATCCTGACCGCGCTCGATCAGGTATCGGACCGCATCGAGGGATTGAATTCCGGGGCAGATGACTACCTCGTCAAACCCTTCGATCTGGCCGAACTGTCGGCACGCATTGGATCGGTGGCACGGCGCTACACCGGAAACCCCAACCCGATCATTTCCCATGGCCCGCTCGATATTGACCTTGCCGCCCGCAGCATTCACCGCAACGGCAAGCCGGTGGCGCTGACGGCGCGCGAATGGGCATTGTTCGAAGCGTTCCTCGCCCGCCCCGGTCAGCTACTTTCCAAGGCGCAGCTGGAGGAAAAACTCTATGCGTTCGGGGCCGAGATCGAGAGCAACACAATCGAGGTCCATGTCAGCCGGCTTCGAAAGAAGTTGGGGTCCGGCATCGTCGAGACAGAGCGCGGCATGGGCTATCGGCTGGGTGCGCCATGAGGCTGCCGCGCAGCCTGCGTGGCCGCTTGGGTCTGTCGCTGGGGGTAATGCTGACCCTTCTCTGGGTGGCTGCCGCGTCATTGACAGCCGTGACTCTCCGGCACGAAATGGACGATGTGTTCGACAGTGCGTTGCAAGAAACCGCGCAGCGCCTGTTACCGCTGGCCGTCGTGGATATCGTCGGGCGTGATGATGTCGGTGTCACCCAACGTTTGGGAGCAACCCGGGATCACACCGAATTATTCACGTATGTCGTCCGCGACGCGCAGGGCCGCATCTTGCTCCAATCACATTCGGCCGATCCGGCTACCTTTCCGGCTTATGACGGAGCAGGGTTTCGCCAGACCGCGACCCACAGGCTATATAACGAGGATGCTCTACAAGGCAGCATCCGCATGACTGTCGCCGAGCCTTTGGTTCACCGCGCGCAGATGGCGCGTGAAATCCAGATCGGCCTTGGCCTGCCGCTGCTCATCGTGATCCCGTTGGCGCTGCTGTTCACCTTTCTGGCTGTAGAGGCCAGCCTTGGCCCGGTTCGTCGCTTTCGAGACCGGCTGGAGTCGCGCACCGCCCGTGACCTGACGCCTATTCCCGCGGACGACATCCCCTCTGAGATCACCCCCATAGCAACCACGCTGAACGGCTTGCTGAACCGGCTCAAGGGTGCCTTCGACGCGGAACGCAGCTTTGCCGCGAATGCTGCCCATGAACTGCGTACGCCTCTGGCCGGGGCCATTGCGCAAGCGCAGCGCCTACAATCAGAGACCAAGGATACGGCGGCAAAGGCACGTGCCGCCGAGATTGAGGCGACGCTCAAGCGCCTCACCCGCCTGTCAGAGCGCCTGATGCAATTGGCCCGGGCAGAGGGCGGCCGCCTCAGGCAGGACGTTGCAACGGACCTGCGAGGCGCTGCCCGTATCGTCATTGATGATATCGCGCGCATGGTGCCACCGGGCCGCATAGAACTGGTGCTTGCCGACACCCCGGTAATGTCCGACCTCGATCCTGACGCGTTCGGAATCCTGTGCCGGAACCTTATCGACAATGCTCTGCGGCACGGCTCACCGACCGACCCTGTCAACGTGGTCTTGGACAGCGACGGAGTGTTGAGCATCAGCAACAATGGGCCGGTTGTGGCGCCTCACCTGCTGGGAGACCTGACGGCCCGATTTGAGCGCGCGAACGCTGGCTCTGACGGCAGCGGACTTGGCTTGGCGATTGTCGCGGCCATAGCGGAGCGCATCGGCTCCCCTCTCATCTTGAAATCACCCCGATCAAATGGCGCATCAGGTTTTGAAGTGACGATGAGGCTTCCGGTCCGCAAAGCGCAAGGCACGACGTAATCTTGTCCTGAGGAGGCCAAAATCCTTCCAGGCTCATGGCTGTCGGGACCTTGCGGAACCTGCCGCTCAAACGAATTATACCCTCCGTGCGGCCCTATTTGATGGCCAGCAAGCTCGCGCCTGATCCCGCATGACTGAATGACTGAATGACTGAAATAATCGCTCAGAATCCCCACACCTGCCGATCCACCCGGCAGCAACGCCAATCCCTCGACCACCCGCCTCTGAAACTCCCCGCTGCAGTCCACGAGCGGCGGTGAATACCCCCTCATTTCCCAGGTCGTGTTGCCACTCATTGGCAGCACTTGAGTGCGCAAACGAGGCTTGTGAAGCCCGGATCGTTTCGCGCGAGTTTGTCGTAGCGCGTGGCAATACGGCGGAAGTGTTTGGTTTTGCCGAAGAACCGCTCAATTGCGTTTCGAGATTTGTAGAGATGAGCATCAAAATACCGCCATGACGCCGTCGTTTTACGGCCCGCATAGCGCGCTGCCCATCATAGCCTTTGTCCGCCAGTACAATTGCGCATGTAACCCTTGGAAATCATGGGCAACTCACCCAGCAAACAACGGTGCAAAACTGGCCTTCGCAGAGCGTATTACCTCCTGTCGCGAAACAGGACTTCGCCCCCAAAAACCACCTTGCTGTTCAAGGCGTTAGGGGGCTGGCAGATCAGAAAAGTGTAATGGCGGAGACGAAGGGATTCGAACCCTCGAGACAGTTTCCCGCCTACTCCCTTAGCAGGGGAGCGCCTTCGACCACTCGGCCACATCTCCGCCGGTGGGTTTAGCGACCAAATCCCTTGGAAACAAGGGCATTTTTGCCGCCGTCATAGGCACCTCAGATCAACCCTGTTTTCGTTGGTTTTCGTGGAATTACAGCGTTTTGCATTTTATCTGAGGCGTGCATCACCTTGGCCGGTGAACGCAGTTGTTTCACAAACCGCAGCCTCAGATAAAACGCAAAACGCTCTAGGGCACCGCTCACTTGCTGAACAAAAAGTGCAGCACATCGCCATCTTTCACCACATAGGTCTTGCCCTCAGCGCGCATCTTGCCGGCGTCTTTTGCCGGGTTCTCACCACCCAGCTCCACGTAATCGCCATAAGCAATTGTTTCAGCGCGGATGAAGCCCCGTTCAAAATCGCCATGGATCACACCGGCGGCTTGTGGCGCCATGGTGCCTTCTTTGATGGTCCAGGCGCGGGCCTCTTTGGGGCCGACGGTGAAGTAGGTTTGTAGGTTCAGCAACTCGTATCCGGCGCGGATCAGGCGGTCGAGACCGGGTTCTTCCAGCCCCAGCTCCTCCAGGAACATCTCGGCGTCATCGGGGTCCAACTGCGCGATGTCTTCCTCGATCTTGGCCGAAATCACCACATAGGCCGCGCCTTGTTCAGCGGCCATAACCGCCACACGTTCGGTCTGGGAATTGCCGGTGCCGGCGTTTTCTTCTTCGACGTTACAGACATAGAGGATCGGCTTTGTGGTCAGCAATTGCAGCATGTTCCACGCTTTCATATCCTCGTCGGACACCTCAACCGTGCGCGCCGGTTGGCCCGCTTCAAGAACCGCCTTCGCCTCGCGCAGCAGGCGTTCCTGCTGGACCGCTTCCTTGTCGCCGCCCCGCACCTTGCGCAGAAGGTTCGCCATCCGCTTCTCGATGCTCTCCAGATCCGCCAGCATCAGCTCGGTTTCGATGGTTTCGGCATCCGCGACAGGGTCCACACGGCCATCCACATGGACCACATCACCATCTTCAAAACAGCGCAGCACGTGGGCAATTGCATCGGTTTCGCGGATATTGGCCAGGAACTGGTTGCCAAGGCCCTCGCCTTTGGAGGCGCCCTTCACCAGGCCCGCGATATCCACAAACGTCATTCGAGTCGGGATGATCGACTTGGACGCGGCAATCGCCGCCAACGTGTCCAGCCGAGCATCGGGCACCGCCACATCCCCCACATTCGGCTCAATTGTGCAGAACGGGAAGTTGGCGGCCTGTGCGGCGGCGGTGCGGGTCAGCGCGTTGAACAGGGTTGATTTGCCGACGTTCGGCAGGCCCACGATGCCCATTTTGAAACCCATGTGACGCACTCCGCAAAATCTTGAAATCAGCGCGCATGTAGGTCGCGCGGGGGCGAAAGGTCAAGGCACAGGGGTGACGGTTCGTCACCCGCCGCGCGGCCCCGATTGACTTGCCCATCGTTCCGCGTAGACCGGATCAACCATGACCCCCACCAACACCGCCACCACCGCCACCACGCGGGCCGAGATTGCGCCGCTGATCCGCCTGTCGGTCCCCTTGATGGTGGGCCTGACAGCGGCGCTGCTGATTGGCGTCGTGGATACGGTAATGATCTCGCCGCTCGGGACCGTGCCATTGGCGGCGGCAGGGATCACCACGGCGGTGCTGATCATCATGATCTCGGCCCTCTGGGGCCTGTTGACCGTCATCTCGGTCCAGATCAGCCAGGCCGAAGGCGCTCAGGATTCCGCGCGGGTGGCGCTCGCATTCCGGTCCGGCATGTTGCTGTGTTTGATTGGCGGCATCCTCGGCGCGCTCCTCATGCTCGCCGTCTACCCCTTGCTCGGCCCGATTGGCCAACCGGCAGAGGTCTTGGCTATCCTGCTGCCCTACTGGGTCTCCATGGCGATCTGGATCATCCCGTTCACCCTCTTCTTCGGTCTCAAGGCGCTGTTTGATGCCGTCGATTGGCCGTGGACCGCCGTGGGCCTGTCCTACATCGGCGTTGTGGTGAACATTCCGGCGAATTACATCTTCATCCATGTGCTGAACCTCGGCATCCTTGGTGCAGGGCTGGCAAGCATCCTGTCCCAAAGCCTGTCCCTGCTGGCCGCGTGGTTTGTGGTGACCCGCGCGCCGGGCCTCGCCGCGTACCGCCAAAAGGTCGCTGTTGCTTGGTCCGATGTACGCGCGCAACTGCGCGACAGCCTGCCCCTGTGCCTGGGATATGCGGGGGAGGGCGGCGCGTATGCCATGGTCGGCCTGATGATCGGGTGGCTCGGGGCCGAGGCGTTGGCCGCGCACCAGATCGTCAACGCACTCGCCGGCGTGGCTTACGTGATCCCCCTGGGAATGGCGGGTGCGGTATCGATCCGCACCGGGCAAGCCGTAGGTGCGGGCAGGCCCGCGCGGCTCAGGCCGATCCTCAAGGCATCGTTCCTGATGGTGGTGGTGTGGCAGGCGCTTGCTGCGTCCATTTTCATCTTTGGCGGACCGACCATGGCGGCGGCAATGTCAGATGACCCGCAGGTGGTCTCGATCGCCGCATCGCTGTTCATCCTGATGGCGATCCTGCAAATCGCCGACGGTGTGCAGGGCACCTCCCTTGGGGCGCTGCGCGGCATGTCGGACATGGCTATGCCCTCGGTCATCACACTTCTGGCCTATTGGCCGCTTGCCCTGCCCGCCGCCTATTTCTTCGGCTTTGTGCTGGAGTTTGGCGCGGTTGGAATCTGGCTTGGCTACATGCTTGGCGTTGCGGTGGCGGCGATCGTGCTGCCGTGGCGCTTCTGGCGGCTTACGGCCTCGTTTTCTCACGGCGCTCAAAGATCACAAACCATGCCAGCAGGATGAACATCGGATGGGTCAAACCACCCGAAAAGATCAAGGCAAGGATCCAGATCGGAGCGATCACAAGCCCCAGAACAACCCGTCCGGCAAGGAAGATCGACAGCGGCGGCAGCAGGATGGCGAGGAGGTAATTCATCACTGATAAATGGGGGGCCTGACGCCCCAGGTCCAGAGCTTCAGGGAAAACCCGGCGCGTTTTCCCCGC
>JAESTV010000175.1 GCA_016763475.1 Roseicyclus sp. | reverse complement strand
TGCCCGGGTTTAGGGCGAAACGGCCCGGCCCGGCCCGGTGCAGCGGCGATCACGGGAACAGGACCCGGATCACCCGGCAAGACGCGCGGCTATCCGCCCTCTGGCCGCCCTCTGGCCGCCCTCTGGCCGCCCTCTGGCCACCATCCCCCCTTCCGGCCCGTGCCGTTTCGCCCTAAACCCGGGCAAACCCGCCCGGAGGAGGGCCGAATGACCGATCAGATGCCCCGCTTCGCAATTGCGATCCCGATGTTGAATGAGGCCGAGACCGTGCCGCATCTGCTTGGTGCCTGTGTGGCAGCGGCAGACCCTCTGGGCCCGTTTGAGATCTGTGTCACCGATGATGGCTCCACCGACGGCACCGCCGCCGCTTTGCGCGCCTTTGGCGCGGCGCATCCGCAGGCCAACCTGACGATTCTGACCCACCCACGCCCCGCAGGCCAGTCCGCCGCGATCCACGCGGCCGTGCGTGCGGCGCGTGCGCCGATCATCGCCACGTTGGACGGGGACGGGCAGAACCCGCCACAGGAGTTGCCGAAGCTGCTTGCGCCGTTGCTTGACGGCCCCCAAACCCTCGGCCTTGTTGCCGGTCAACGGGTGAAACGTGACGATCCGCTGGCCAAACGCCTCGCCTCCCGCGCCGCCAACACGTTGCGAAAGGCGCTTCTCAAGGATGGCACCCGTGACACTGGCTGCGGCCTGAAAGCCTATCGCCGCGATGCCTACCTTGCCCTACCCTACTTCGATCACATGCACCGTTACCTGCCGGCGCTGTTCCAACGGGACGGCTGGCAAATTGCGCACGTGGACGTGGCCCACAAGCCACGTGTGGCCGGGGCCTCGAAATACACCAACCTCGGGCGCGCAATTGTGGGTCTTTCCGACCTCTTTGGTGTCGCTTGGCTGATCCGCCGCCGCCGCAAGGTCCTGCCGTCCGAGACCCAAATCACCCGACCCGAGGAGCGTATCTGATGCAAGAATGGGTCTTTACCCTCCTCAACATCGAATCCTGGCCCGAGTTCTGGTGGGTCACCCTCGGCCTTTCGGCCCAACTCGCCTTCGCCTCACGCTTCATTGTGCAGTGGATCGCGTCCGAACGCGCCGGGCGCTCATATGTGCCCGTCGCCTTCTGGTATCTGTCGATTGTTGGCGGCGCGATGCTGTTGAGTTACGCTCTGTATCGCCAGGACATTGTGTTTATCCTCGGCCAATCCATCGGCGTGGTGGTCTACACCCGCAACCTGATGCTGATCCACCGCTCCAAACGCAGTGACGCGGACCGGGCAGAGGACGGGGCAGACGCGGTTCACGAGCAGAAATGACCCTCCTCACGGCCCGCATCGCTCCTTTTTGTGTGCTGCTGCTGGCGCTTCTCAGCTTCGGCATCGGATTGGCTGAGTTACCGGTGCAAGACCGGGATGAGGCGCGGTTTGCCCAGGCCAGCCGCCAGATGGCCGAAACCGGAGATCTGGTCGACATCCGCCTGCAAGATGCCCCGCGCCACAACAAACCGGCGCTGATCTATTGGGCGCAAACCGCCGCGATCTGGCTGACCGGCGCGGATGGCGAGACGCCGATCTGGGTCCACCGCCTGCCTTCTTACCTCGCCGGGGCGCTCTCTGCGCTTGCCTTGGTCTGGGCCGGAACCCCGATCGTCGGACGCCGCGCTGCGATCATCGCGGGCATCATCTGCGCCACCATCTACATGCTCCATGCAGAGGCGCGAACCGCCAAGACTGACGCCGCCCTGGTGCTGTCAGTGATCCTTGCCATGGGGGCGTTGGCCCGCGCCTGGCTCGACACCACACGCACCTGGCTGACCCCGGCCATCTTCTGGATCGCGCTGGCTGCCGGGTTCCTGCTCAAAGGTCCGATGGTGGCGCTGCCGATCCTCGGCGCGATCACATGGATCGGGGTGCAGTTCCGCACGCTGCGCTGGCTTTCCCGCCTCCGCCCGCTCCCCGGACTCCTGCTGTTCGCAACCCTCACCGCCCCATGGTTCATTGCCATCACATTGGTCACTGACGGGGCCTTCTGGGGGGCCTCTCTGGGCGGGGATCTCGCCAACAAGATCACCACCGAAGGGGAACACTCCGGCTCCCCTCCCGGCCTTTACCTGCTGACTATGTGGCTTACGTTCTTTCCGTGGTCGCTGCTGATTCCTCTGGCGCTCATGGCCGCATGGCGCACCCGCACCGAGCCAAGAACCGCCCTCCTCCTTGGCTGGCTGATCCCCGGCTGGATCATCTTCGAGGCCGTGCCGGTGAAACTGGTCCACTACACCCTGCCGCTTTATCCTGCGTTGATGTTGCTTGCAGGTGTTGCCCTTGTTGGGATCTCGGATGGCACGCTGCGCTTCCGGGGCTGGCTGGCGGCGGTTGGCACCACGTTCTGGCTCCTTGCGCTGGGGTTTTTCGCCGCTGTCTTGATTGCCGCGCCGATGTTCTACGGCAACGGGCCGGATACGCTTTCGATCATCGGCGGTTTCGTCCTTGTCCTCACCGCCGTGACCGGCGCTGTCAGCCTCTGGCAACAGCACATCCCCCGCGCTATCGCCGCGCTGGCCCTCTCCGGCGTTGCAATGGGGTGGACCCTCACCGCCGCGTCGCTGCCGGCGGCACGGGACTTCTGGGTTGCAGATCGCCTGGCAGACGCGATGGCGCACCACACCTGCCTGACCGGCCCCGTGGCGCTCGCTGGCTTTGCTGAGCCGTCTGCCGTCTTCCGCCTTGGCACCGATACTATCCTTACCGACGCCGATGGCGCGCTTGCCTACCTCACTGAAGCCCCGAACCGCGCCGCATGGATCAACCCGGCATTGTTACCCGAGGCCCTACAGGAACCGGCACAGGGCACCCCTGACCTCACCCAGATCGACGGTATCTCTATCGGCAACTTCCGCCCCGTCACCCTGCGGCTCTACATCTCCCCCGGTGTGCCCGCACCCCCAGCCCCATGCGCGCCCTGATCATATACACTCCGGCGTTGGCCGTTTGCTGCGCCGCCGGTCACGTCTCACATGGCTTGGCAACACTGGCTGGCAACACTGGCTGATCACCAATTGCGCTTGTTATCCTCATGGTTATGTTTGCGCTGCCCCGCAGGGCGGGGTTCACCGCGCCGCGAGGCCCTACGGGCGCGACCACCCTTCGGGCTACTTGAGCGGAGTCCTAAGTAGCGCTACCACCCTTCGGGCTACTTGAGCGGAATCCCTAGCGCGCTACCGCCCGGCGGGCTACTTGAGCGCGGGGTCTCAAAGCGTCACCCGCGCCCCGGTCCGAATAGACTCATCCGCCGCCAGACAAATCGCCAGCGATCGCACCGCATCGTCCATGTGGCGGCCAAGATCCAGATCCTCAGCTATGGCCTGGCGCACATAAGCCTGCTCTGCATCACACAACTCCTGATGCCCCGGCTCATCGGGCAAGTTGATCATCTGATCGCCGTCGTGCCGATGCACCAGCAACCCACCCACCTTTGTGTGGCCGTCAATATCCGCAGACCCCGCCTTGTCAGCTTCGGTGATCGAGACCGAGCCATTGGGGCTGATCACATCCTTCACAAAAAACGCCGTCTCACTCATCATCGGGCCCCAACCGGCCTCGTACCAGCCAACCGAGCCATCATCGAACATCACCTGAAACTGGCCGTAATTGTACATCTCTGGCGCAATTTCATCGCTCAGACGCAAGCCCATGCCATGCACCGCAACGGGTTTTGCATCGGTGATCTGGCACCAGACATCCACGTAATGAACCCCGCAATCCACTAACGGCGAGGTGGTCTCCATCAACGCCTTGTGGGTTGCCCATTCCGCCCCGGTTGATTGCTGGTTCAGGTTCATCCGAAACACATACGGTCCCCCCAAAGCCCGCGCCTCGGCGATCAGGCGTATCCAACTGGGATGGTGGCGCAGGATGTAACCCACAACCAGCTTCTTGCCGGTCTGGCGCGCCATTGCCACAACCCGTTCGGCATCTGCCACAGTGGTGGCCAGGGGCTTTTCCACGAACACATGTGCGCCCGCGGCCATCGCACGCACCGCCAGATCAGCGTGGCTGTCGGAATAGGTGGCGATCACCACCAGATCCGGGCGCAGCGCCAACCCCTCCTCAAAGGTGGCAAGCAGCGGATAGCCGGTCAATTCCTCGGGCAGATCACAGGTGGATCTGTTGACCAGGCCGATAACCTCAACCGCCTCAGCCCGGTGATGGGCCAGCGCGTGGCTTTTGCCCATATTCCCCAATCCAACAATCAATACCCGCATGTCAGCTCCTGCCTTAACTTTCCAACCGCCGAGCGGCGCCAATTTCAACTTCCTTGCCGGTGATCCGGGACCGGACCGCGGCAAACACCAGTGCAAGGCTGCGCAGGTTCTCTGCGGCACCGTTGGACGGCTCCCGGTCATCCTCAATGGCGCACAACAACTCTCCCATTGTGCCTTTGAAACCATCGTTGAACCACTGGCCCTCAAGGTCCGGGTGCGCAATGCCGTCCGGGGTGGTCATCGTCACTTTTTGCGAACTCAGGTCCGGCCCGTCCGACATCAGGGACCCCGCTGTGCCACCCACAAACGTCGTGTCACGCGGGCCGTGGGGCACGCCGCCGTCAAACACCAGGCTGGCCTGCCCGCCATCCAGACGCACCATGGCCTGGGCCAGCAGCGGTACTTTGTTGGCCTGCCCCGCCCCACGTACAGCGCTGGCAAAAACCGACTCGGCACGGTCGCCCACAATCGACGACACAAAATCAAACCAATGCACGCCAAAATCATACAGGATCAGATCTTCGATCTCATCAAACGGCGTGCCTGCGGTCCAGCCGTGGGTCCAATGCACCGCCAGATGCACCGACAACACCTGCCCGATCAGCCCCGCCCGCGCGGCCTCTCGCATGAAGGCGAAATGAGGTGCCCAGCGCCCGTTCTGGTTCACCGCCAGCTTCACACCCCGATCCTGGGCCAGCTTCACCAGATCCATGCCGGTATCCAGATCAGTCACAAACGGCTTCTGGCTCAGCACATGTTTGCCCGCCTTCAGCGCCGCCGTAATGATCTCAACCCGGTGTTCCGGGTGCAGCGTCACGTCAACCACGTCGATATCGGGGTTGGACACAATCATCTGCCAGTTGCCCTCAACCCGCGCCCCGGGACAAAACTCTGCGGCGCGGGCCTCAGCCTTGGCAGCTGTCCGGTTCCACAGCGCGGTCACTGCCCATCCCGCATCGCGGTAGGCAGCCAGATGTGAGCCGGAAATCCCCCCGGTCCCGATCACCCCGATCCGAGGCTTGAGGATCTTCGGCATCGGCGGGCGGTAGGCCACCTGCGGGGGCGCAATCTCAGGCAGGTCCGCCGCCTTCAGGGCGTAGGTGTCGCTGTCTGCTGCGTCGCTCATGGCAACAACTCCAACGTCCGTTTGGCCCGCGCAGAGGCCGCCGCCGTGTCCACTATGCGCTGTGCCGTCAGGCACAAGGCCGGGTCAAACGGGCCGTCAGGGGTGCCACCCCGGTCAATCAGATCAAGGATATACTCGATCGCATTGCTGCGCCCCTCGGGCAGCAGGTCCACCGCGATCTCATGGCGTTCCGGGCGGGCGCGGGTCTGCACCGTGACGGCGCGGGCGTAATCCGGGCTGCTGATCGTCCCGTCAGAGCCGACAAAGACAAACCCACAGGTCGGCTGCGGCTGCGTCGTCCATGGGTCGGTGAACGTGCCCCAGCGGGTCTCCATCTTGCTCAAGCCGCGCGCATACCGCATCACCGCGATGGCGTGCTGATCAACCTCGATGCCGGGGGTTTCATCCACACAGCAGGTGACCTCCAGCGGAGCTTCACCATCCATGTACCACGTCCCCAGCGTCGCGCCGTAGCCCATGTAATCCAGCAAGGATCCACCCCCGGACGCCGCCTTATACCACCACGACTCCGCCTTGAGCGCCTCCACCTGTTGAGGTGAAACTTCCACCTTGTCAGCCAGATGGAACAACGGCCCGCGATTGCCGCCATAAAAATGCACCTCTCGCAACTCGCCAATCATCCCCTCGTCGATCAGGCGTTTGGCGGTCAGATGGCTTTCGACCCACGCCATCGGCCAGTTGATCACCATGATTTTCCCGGTTCCCTCTGGCCCCCCGGTTCCCTCTGGCCCCGTCG
>JAESTV010000174.1 GCA_016763475.1 Roseicyclus sp. | reverse complement strand
CCCCCCCCCCCGCGCCCTCAACGGGCGCGGTGTACATGTGCCGATTGCACCAGACCAAAGGCGGCCATCAGCACCAGCATCGCTGAGCCGCCATAACTCACCAAAGGCAACGGCACGCCAACCACCGGCGCCAATCCCATGACCATCGCCATATTCAACGCGAAATAGAGGAAGAACGTCACCGCGATTCCCATCACTAACAGGGACGCGTAACGCTCCCGTGCCATCATCGCCGTGGCGATGCAGAAGATCAGGATCAGGACGTAGAGCAGCAGCAAAGACGCCCCGCCGATGAAGCCAAATTCCTCGGCCAGGGTTGGGAAAATAAAGTCGGTGTGGCTCTCGGGGAGGAAGTCACCCCGGATCTGGGTGCCCTGCATGAAACCACGCCCCGTCCAGCCGCCTGATCCCAGCGCAATCTGGCTTTGGGTGATGTGATACCCATCCCCCAAGGGATCCGAGGACGGGTCAAGGAACGTGTCGATCCGGCCATACTGGTAGTCTGCAAGCAAAGCCCACTCTGTACCGCGGCTGACGAAAACTGCGCCTACCGCGCCGATCCCAAGCCCAATTACCGACACGAAGTAGAGCCAATGCACACCGGCCATGAAGAGCACCGCCCCGCCCCCCATCAAGATAAGCAATGACGTTCCAAGGTCCGGCTGGATAAATGTCAGCGCCACGGGCAGGCCGATAATCAACAGCGGGATTGCCACATACAAGGGATGAGAGACCTTCCCCAGATCAAGCCATTCGTAATAGGCCGCCAGCATCATCACCACAGTGATCTTGGCCATTTCGGAGGGCTGCAAGCGCATGAACCCGAGGTCAATCCAGCGTTGCGCGCCGCCCCCTGTGGCCCCGAAAAACTCCACATAGACCAGCAGCAGGACCGCCACGACATACGCCAGAACAGACATGTTGCGCCAAAACCAGATCGGGACCATTGCCACTATCAGCATCAAAACGAAGCCAAGCGCGAAGCGCTGCATCTGCGGTTCGGCCCATGGGCTGAACGAGCCACCCGCCACGGAATACAGCATCAGGAACCCGACGCTTGCGACACTGACAACCAAAAGCGCCAGCGCCCAGTTCAGGTGCAGGATCTTGCGCCAGCCCGTGGGGGTTGATTTGACATTATATTCCAGAAAACTCATGTGGCTCAGGCTCGGCGCGGTTCGCGGCCGGATGGCACCGGCGGGGTTTCCAGAATTGGCAAATTGCGGTGCATCTCCTCAATGCCGCGCCTCTGACTGACGGGGTAAAGCTCGGACGGCGGCACATCTCCAACCTGGGCACGCAACAAGATGTCACGTGCAATCGGCGCGGCCACTGCGGACCCGCCGCCGCCATGCTCGACAATGACCGAAACCGCGTAGCGCGGATTGTCAAAGGGCGCAAAGCCCACAAACAGAGCGTGGTCGCGCCGCTCCCAGGGCAGGTCAGCGTTACGGATCACACCGGTGGCGCGCTCTGCGGCGGTGATGTTGCGCACTTGGCTGGTGCCGGTCTTGCCCGCGATGGTGAAGTCTTCGCCCATCACCCGGCTGCGATACGCAGTGCCACGGCTGTTATTGATGACACGCCACATCCCCTGACGGATCAGCGCCAAATTTTCTGGGTTCAGCCCCAAATCGGGGGCCTCATCCCGCTGCGCGCGAACTCCGTCCACAGAGAGAACCAAACTCGGCACCAGCGCGCGGCCCGACGCAATCCGCGCCGTCATCACCGCCAGTTGCAGGGGGGAGGACAGCACAAAACCTTGCCCGATAGACGCATTGAGTGTGTCACCCACAACCCAATCCTCATCGTAGCGTTGCCGCTTCCACTCCATCGTCGGGACCAGACCTTGCGCGACACTGGACAGCGGCAATTCGTGGCGCACGCCACAGCCCAGACGCAGCGCCATGGCCGAAATATTTTCGATCCCAACCGTTTGGGCCAATTCATAGTAAAACACGTCACACGATTGCGAGAGGCTTTCGAGCAGGTTCATCCGCCCATGTCCGCCACGCCGCCAGCAGTGGAAACGCCGGTTGCCAACTTCGATCGAGCCACTGCAACGTACGGTGTCCTCCGGGGTGATGAAGCCACCTTCAAGGGCAGCCAAAGCCACAATCATCTTGTAGGTTGACCCTGGCGGATACAGGCCCTGGCTCGCCTTGTTCGAAAGCGGGCGGTACGGATCGGTCAACAGGCCGTTGTAGATCACCGACGACAAGGGCCGCGTGAAGATTGAGGGGTCATAGCTGGGGGCCGAGGCCAGCGCCTGGGTTTCGCCGCTTTCGCAATCAATCACCACCACACCGGCACTTTCGTCGGCCAGCCGCGCCTCGACGTAGTTCTGCAGGCCCGCGTCTACGGTCAATTGCAGATCGCCGCCTGCAACTGCCGGGTCACGGTCCAACTCTCGCATCACGCGGCCGTTGGCGTTGACCTCCACCCGCTTGGTGCCCGCACTGCCGCGCAAGGTTTCCTCCAACCCCTCCTCGACGTTCAGAAGCCCGACTTGGAAGTCTGGAATGCTTAAAACCGGGTCACTGTCACCCGTGGACTCGCGGTAATTCTCGGGCACGTTGCGTACGTAACCCACCACATGGGCAAAATCCGCGCCCATCGGATAGGCGCGCGACAGCCCGACCTCGGGGTTCACACCGGGCAGCGCCGGGGCGTTTACCGCGACCGAGGACATCTCTTCCCAACTCAACCGGTCCGCGATGGTGACCGGCACCCACGGGCGCACGGCGAATATTTCGGCCCGCGTGCGTTCCAACGCTTGCACGTCCAACGTCACAATCTGCGACAACCGCTCCAGCACAATGTCCACATCGTCGGCATCCTCGCGCACAAATGTGATGCGGTAGATCGGCTCATTCCCCGCCAAGAGCACTCCGGTGCGATCAAAGATCAGCCCGCGCTCAGGCGGCAACACCCGGATCGAGATCCGGTTGTCTTCCGCCAGAAGCCGGAAATCCTCCGCACGCTCCACCTGCAAATAGCGCATCCGCCCGGCCAGCACCGCAGATGTGCCGATAAACAACCCACCCACAATCATGCTTCGGCGGCCAATTACGCGGGCGCTGTCCTCTATCTCTTTTTGGGTGCGTTTCATGGGCGTTTCAGTCGACTCACAGGGCTTCCAACTCAGCAGGACCGAGCTTACGCAAGCCGAAGACAAATTTCGAGACGCCAACCACCAGCGGGTAGATCACAATCGTGACGATTGCATGGGCCAATGTAAGCCCTAGCGGGTCAAGGTCCACCAGCAGCACCCACAAAATCAGCCGGTTGAGCAAGACCATGCCCATCACAGCCACGGCGACACCGCTCCATTCCACCAGAAACGGCAGCTCTGTCATCGTCAGGCGGCGGCGGCGCAGGCTTTCACTGGCCAGAAGCATCATCGCAGTCCACAGGCCCGGCGGTCGCATGAAAAGAAAATCGGCCAACAAAAAGACCACTAAGAGCAACCCAAGTGGTACCACGGCGGGTTGGCGCAGCATCCATGCAAAGGCCAGAACCACAAGGATGTCTGGCCCCGGAATGCCGAATGTATCCAGATTGAGAGGAAGCAGTTTCAGGGTAATCAGGACCAGTGACAGCAGCAGAAAAATCAGGCGATAGGTCCAGACGTGGCGAGATGACAGTGCGCTCATAATGTATCGCCGCCTTCAACACCGCCGCCTTCAGCCTCACTATCAGCGGGCGCGCGGGCCGCGTCGAGCGGCGTCAATTGGCCGTTGCCGTCCAGCCCCATGCCCTCCGGTGGCCATGGCGGGCCGATCAGGTCGGCAGGTGAATCCAACGTTGTGCCGGGGTGGCTGCGCATCACTCGCATGAAATTGAGCCGCCGCAGATCCGCAGACAACCGCGCCCGCATCCGGCCGTCAGACGTGAAAACAACCTGTCCCACCAACAGCCCCGGCGGGAACAACCCGCCATCACCCGAGGTCACAATCCGATCGCTCGCCGCGACATCCTGATCGTCGTCGATGAAGTCGAGGATCGGGGTGGCGGTGTTGTCCCCCATCAAAAGCGCTTGCTGACCTGACGGCATGATTGTCACCGGAATGCGGCTGGCCGCGTCCGTCAGCAGCAACACCCGCGCCGTCCGGTTGCCAACACCTGAGATTCGACCAACAACGCCAAGCCCGTCCATTGTGGCCCACCCGTCAAGAATCCCATCCCGCGCGCCCACATTCAAAAGCACGGACCTGCGGAACGGCGAGCCACTGTCCGCCAACACAATCCCGGTCACATACGTCAACTCCGGGTCCAGTTGCACCCGGTTCAAATCCAGCAACCGCGCGTTTTCCTGCTCCAACTGCAACGCCGCCTCACGCCAGGCACGCATTTGCTGCAACTCGCGCCGCAACTCCTGATTTTGCTCAAACAACCGCGCGTAGCTTTGGAAATCTTCTGCCATACGGGCGATGCCCGTGACCGGCGCCATCACCCATTCCATATTCGGCACATATCGGTCGATGATCGCCGCGCGGATACGTTCGACGCGCGGGTTATCTATCCGCCAGATCAGGACAAGCGTCAGCAAAAACAGCACCAGAACCGCCAACAGCAAGCGCCGGACGGGGCGGGAATAGGAATCGTCGTAGCTGTCCCGTGCCATGTGACGCCTCTCGGGGGGTGGCGGGTTGCTGAAAGATCAGCTGTCGTAATCTATCGCATGACGCAGGAGATTCTCATACTCCAATGCCTTGCCAGTCCCCAGCGCCACACAGGTCAGGCTTTCGTCGGCCACGGATACCGCCAGCCCGGTCTGCTCCCGCAGGGCCAGGTCCAACTCACCCAGCAGCGCGCCGCCACCGGTCAGCATGACCCCACGATCGACAATATCTGCCGCCAGATCAGGTGGCGTGGCTTCCAGCGCACCCATCACGGCCTCACAAATCTGCTGCACCGGCTCGGCCAACGCCTCTGCCACCTGGGCCTGCGAAATCTCGGTCTCTTTCGGCACGCCGTTCAGCAAGTCACGCCCGCGAATGCGCATCGAGGCACCACGCCCATCCTCCGGCATCCGCGCCGTCCCGATGGAGGTTTTGATTCGCTCTGCCGTTGCTTCGCCGATCAGAAGGTTATGCTGGCGGCGCAGATAGCTGATAATCGCCTCATCCATGCGGTCGCCACCGACACGGACCGACCGCGCGTATACGATGTCCGCAAGGGACAGAACCGCCACCTCAGTTGTTCCGCCGCCAATATCCACAACCATGTTGCCTGTGGGGTCCGTGATCGGCATTCCGGCACCAATCGCAGCCGCAATCGGCTCTGCAATCAGGCCAGCTTTGCGCGCACCCGCGCCCAGAACCGACTGGCGAATGGCGCGTTTCTCAACCGGGGTGGCACCATAGGGCACACAAACAATGATCTTCGGCTTGGTGAAGGTTGTGCGTTTGTGGACCTTGCTGATGAAGTGCTTGATCATCTCTTCGGCAACGTCAAAATCGGCGATCACACCGTCGCGCATCGGGCGAATCGCCTGAATGGACCCCGGCGTCCGCCCCAGCATCAGCTTGGCGTCCTCACCAAACGCCAATGCTTTTTTGACCCCGTCTTTGACCTGATAGGCCACCACGGAAGGCTCGTTCAAAATGATCCCACGGCCCCGCACATAGACCAGCGTATTCGCGGTCCCAAGGTCGATCGCCATATCAGACGAGAAAAAGTTGCTCAGAAATCCCACCATGGGGCGCGGTCCATTCGTCAATTCAAAAACGGGCCTCCCCTTCACGAGGACGCCCACCACAGACTCGCCATATAGACGGTGCCCCCCCTTAACGGCAAGGGGTGGCGCGCGCGCAGATCGGCGCAGGATTGCCGGGGGTGGGGCAGGGTAATAACGTCCGCCGACGGGGTATTTTGACGAAAAGACCACAATCAACAACCGCGCAGTTGAAGTTTTCGGGCCATTGGTTGCCAAAAGGGGCTGCGGGGCGCGCATTGCCTGCTGAACCCATTGGACCCTTGTGCCCAACGAATATTCCGAACCAGCAGGCCAGCACTGCGCGTATTTATGCAACAAAGGCTGCGGCATTTGCGAGACGCGCTTTCACGTCTGTCGCAAATATTTCCGCCTCTGGCGGCATACCCGCGCCCTCCCGGCCGCCCCTTCCAGAGAGCTACGGGGGCGCTTTACTCCACATCCTTATAACTCACCTCGCGCGCGTCACCGCCGGTCTTTTCGCGGCGCACGATCAGGCGGTTAAGCGCATTCACATACGCTTTCACGCTTGCCAGCACCGTATCGGTAACCGCCGACTGGCCGGTCGCAATGCGCCCGTCTTCCTCGATCCGAACCGTCACAGTTGCCTGGGCGTCCATACCCTCAGTCACGGCACTCACCTGATACAATTGTAACACCGCCTCGTTGGGGAAAATCGCCTTCACCGCGTTAAATGCGGCGTCCACCGGGCCGTCCCCCTGGGCCGTTGCCTGATGATCTGCTTCGCCAACCCGCAACGTGATGTCCGCTGATTGCGGGGCCTGAGTTCCACACACAACGTGCAGGAATTTGACTTCCAGATGGCCCTCACCATCCGATCCCGCATCGGTCACCAGCGCAATCAGATCGTCGTCAAACACCTCTTTCTTGCGATCCGCCAACGCTTTGTAGCGCACAAACAGGTCGTTCAGCTGGTTGTCCCCCAGATCATACCCCAGATCTTTCAACTTGGAGCGCAACGCGGCCCGGCCCGAGTGCTTGCCCATGACGATTTTTGTCTCGGTCAGCCCCACGTCCTCAGGCCGCATGATCTCAAATGTATCGGCTGATTTCAGCATCCCGTCCTGATGGATGCCGCTCTCGTGGGCAAAGGCGTTCTTGCCGACAATCGCCTTGTTGGGCTGCACGTTGAAGCCCGACACCGTCGAGACCCGGCGCGACAGATGCATGATCTTTGTGGAATCGATGCCGGTTGTGAACGGCATGATATCGTGGCGGACCCTCAAGGCCATCACAACTTCCTCAAGCGCCGTATTCCCCGCCCGTTCCCCCAAGCCGTTGATTGTACACTCGATCTGGCGCGCACCACCGGCGACAGCGGCCAGGGAATTCGCCGTCGCCATGCCCAGATCGTTGTGGCAATGGGTGGCAAACACGATCTCACCCGCGCCGGGAACTTCCGCAACCAGGCGCCGGATCAGCTCGGCGCTCTCAACCGGAGCGGTATAGCCACAGGTATCGGGGATATTGATCGTGGTCGCACCGGCGCGGATCGCAATCTCAACGGTGCGGGCCAGATACTCCCACTCCGTCCGGGTTGCATCCATCGGTGACCATTGCACGTTGTCACACAGATTACGGGCATGGGTGACGGTTTCGTGGATCTTCTCGGCCATCTCCTCTTTGGTCAGGTTCGGGATCGCGCGGTGCTGTGGCGATGTGCCGATGAAGGTGTGGATACGTGGCGACTTGGCATGGCGAACCGCCTCCCAACAGCGATCAATATCGCGGATATTGGCCCGCGCCAGACCGCAGATTGTCGAATTCACCGCGTTCCGCGCAATCTCACGCACCGCGTTGAAGTCACCCTCAGAGGCAATCGGAAACCCGGCTTCGATGATATCGACGCCCATTTCATCGAGCAATCCGGCGATCTCCAGCTTCTCATCATGGCTCATGGTGGCACCGGGCGATTGCTCGCCATCCCGCAGGGTGGTGTCAAAAATCAAGACTCGGTTTTTATCGGTGATCATATCGTAATCCTTAGCGTTTTGAGATGTCTCCGGCGCGTTCTCTCCCCTGAGCGGTCGCGCCAAAAGGCACGCTCAGAGGCGGCTAAGGAGGAGGAGACCAAGCAGCGCCCGTGTGGCAGGCGCCGAACAACGGATATCTCCGGCGGCAGGGGCCGCAGCATAGGGGATATGAGAACGCTTGGTCATAAGCCGAGACAATACCGATTCACCGGCGGTTGAAAACCCCTTTTGGGTCATCACACCTGTCATGGCCCCAACCCGGTGAAGTCCACTCATACCCAAGTCCGCATCTCGACCCGGTCGGGCTGGGCCAGATGCGGGATGGCATTAAACGCGGTCAGGAAGGTGCCGCCCTCCACCACGCGAAACCTGTGAACAGACGAATTGTAGATCGGCAGTAAGATTTGCGCGAGCCGTTGTGGGTCAAGCCCAAGCGCAATCCGCAAGGCCATCGCGATGACCCCGCCGGAGGTCACGCACACCACACGCCGCCCCGGTATGGCGGCCTCCGCCAACACCAAGCCGACGCGCGCCTCAAAGGCCGCGAAAGCCTCGGACCCTTGAATTTCCTGATCGTGCCACGCTCTTAACGTCTGCGGGATGTGATCCGCGAAATCCTGTTGGGAGGCGGGCAGGGGGATGCCATGGGTGATCTCGACATCGCGCGCCAGAGCGAAATAATCCAACTCGTTCAGGCGCGTATCCTCCTGCACATCCGACAGGCCAATCCCTGCCGCTGTCTCCCGGTGCCGGCGCATGGTTCCACTGTGAACAGCGTCAAATGGCGGTTCGCAATCGGCAAACCACGCCCCGAGCCACGCTGCTTGTTGGTGGCCAAGCGGCGACAGGCGGTCATAGTCCTCTTCGGTTGTGGCGCCAGAGTTCGCCTGCCCGTGCCGCACCAGGATTAATTCGCCCATCATCTGTCCCCCTAGCGGCGACTGATCGCATGCACGCAACAGGCCCGCAAGCGGTTGGCCGACACTCAGGCCCACGCTCCGGCCCACGCTCCGGCCCACACTCAGGCCCACGCTCCGGCCCACGCTCCGGCCCACGTAGCGGACCCTTATGATTGATGTTTTGGCAATCGGTGCTTCAGGTGGCATTGGGCGGGCCATGTTAGCCGAATTTGCTTGTGCGGCGCACAGGTGGCGGCGCTGTCATGCCGTGTCGGTGGGCGTCTTCGCCCACGCACCGGAGCGGAACAATGGCCAAAAACAAGACCCAAGCAACTGAGGCGGATGTCGCCACCTTCCTCAACGCCGCCGATCACCCGACCCGACCCGACCCGCCGCGCTGATGCGCTGGCGCTGGATCAGTTGTTTCGTGAGGTGACGGGGTTTGTGCGAAAACCCACCCGCAAGAGACCCCCACCTGCTTTGCAAATCCGAACATGCGCCCGACACCCAACCTGAGATCAGGCTCCGAACTGCGACCCCGCCGTTACCCTGCTGCGGCCATCGGCTCCGCGCCAAGAAAATGTGATGGGAACGCGGCGCTTATTTCGGCATCGCGCAACATTCGCCCGGGCAATACCATACGGAACCGGGCACCAGGCAACCCACTGGCCTGACCATTCTCCATCACCTCAAACGCGCCGCCGCGACTGTTCACCAGCTTCGCAATGGCGCTTAATCCAAAGCCATGGACGCCATCGCGCGCTTCCCCTCTTTGGGTGAGGTCCTGCAAGGTCATCCCTTGGGGGAGCCCCGGTCCATCGTCGGCAATTTCAATCGTCAACATGCCGCGGGTTGTATCTTCTGTCACCTGCACCACAATGCGCTGTTTGCAGAACCGGGCCGCGTTCGACATCAAATTGCGCACCCCCATCTGCACCATCACCTCATCACATTCCACATGGGCTTGGGGGAGTTCGATGGACAAGTGCATTTCCGGGTCAACCATGGCGGCAATGTCGCCGAAAAGCCGCCCAAGATCGACGTGTTTTCGGACGTCAATGTTGGCTTGTAACTGGCGCGCACGGTCCAATGTGGCCGAGATCTGCGCCAGTGCTTCTTCGACCGTGTTGGAGGCCAGGCGCAGCAATTCACACTTTCCGTTCCCCATGTCCTCAAAATCTTCCAACACTAGATCAATCAGACTGGAGACTGTTGCCAGCGGGCTGCGCGCATCATGGGCCGCCATGGTTGAGAACAGCCGCAATTCATCAAAACGGGAGGTCAGATCGGCCAAAGCCTCTGCTGCGGCGAATTCCCGTGCTTTTCGGTCTGTGATCGGGATGGTTACGCCCATCACCACCTGCCCATCAAAGCCGCACGGTTTCGACAGGGTGGTTTGCCACCATGCCTCCCGACCTTCAATCATCAGGCATTCCTCGTAGGAATATGGCTCATCGCTACACAGGCATTTGCGGAAATTGTTGTCGAGCCGCTCGGCCATACGGGCGGGGAAGATTTCAAACGCAATCCGGCCGGGAAAAAGCGTTGTCGCAACGTTGGCTACACGCGCCAGCGCCCCATTGGCATGAACAAATTCAAGACGATCACCCGCAACATAAGACAAAACAAACATCGGTAGGTCGATGCCATCCACCCATGCCAAAAGGCGGGCCATAGCCAGGTCATCTGGCTGTGTCTCATATTTTGCCATACCGGCTACCTTGCAACTATACCCATTCCCATAGGTCAACTTTAGGAGGCGCCGGGTTAATAATTCGTTTCCAAAGCGGAATCTCCGCCGGTGTGCAGGGCCTGTTTTGCTCCACTGACCATTGGCCCGGCGGTGATATCCTCATCTGACGGCCTGAAATGATGGACAAAACCAGACGCACATGAAAGAGAGTTGTCCGCTTGATCGGGCACACTTGAATGAAGGTTCCCGTATTTCTCGAAAGGCCGCGCCCCATGTCCGTCGTCACCCGGTTTGCCCCGTCCCCCACTGGCTTTCTGCATGTGGGAAACCTGCGCACGGCGCTGTTTAACTTCCTGATCGCCCGTAAGGCGGGTGGGCAGTTTATCTTGCGGCTGGACGACACGGACCCGGAACGCTCGACCCAGGAATATGCCGACGCGATTCAGGAAGATCTGGAATGGCTGGGCATCACATGGGACCGGATAGAGCGGCAGTCGGCCCGCTTTGATCGCTACGCGGCGGCGGCGGATGATCTGCGCGCCAAGGGCCGGTTTTATGAGGCGTGGGAAACGCCAACAGAGCTGGACCTGAAGCGCAAAAAGCAGCTGAACATGCGTTTGCCCCCGGTGTATGACCGCGCTGCGCTGGCTTTGTCAGATGACGCGAAAGCGGCACTGCGGGCGGAACGCGGCCAGGGTGTGTGGCGCTTCAGGCTTGATCATGAGCGGATTGAATGGACTGATGGTATCCTTGGCGACCTGTCAATCGATGCGGCCTCGGTGTCGGACCCGGTGTTGATCCGCGCTGATGGTCAGGTGCTATATACAATTGCCTCGGTGGTGGATGACACTGACATGGGCGTGACCCATGTTGTGCGCGGGTCCGATCATGTGACCAACACCGCAACCCAGATCCAGATTATGAGTGCATTGGGCCACGGGGTGCCGTCATTTGCCCACCATTCACTGCTGACCGGCCCGCAAGGTGAAGCTCTGTCCAAGCGGCTTGGCACCCTGGCGCTGCGTGATCTGCGCGACGCCGGGATGGAGCCGATGGCGCTGCTGTCGCACATGGCGCGCATCGGCTCGTCGCAGCCGGTGGAGCTTGTGGG
>JAESTV010000015.1 GCA_016763475.1 Roseicyclus sp. | reverse complement strand
CTTCTCGGCGCGTATGGCAGATGTGGCAGGCGCGATGGGACGGTTGGTTCACTAGCTTAGTGCGCTACCGCCCTTCGCGGTGACTTGAGCGGAGTCTTAGTGCGCTACCGCCCGGCGGGCTATTTGAGCGCGGGCGCGTCCCCAGCCGCCGATAAACGTCATCGGCGCGTATTCGGACAGTTCAACCCCAAGCCGCACATCGCAGGTAATTCCAGCAAGCTGCTCTGGACTTCCCCCTTGTTGCGAAAGCTCTGGCCCTGCGCAGCGCCACATTTCCCGATCTGCCCCCCCCAACTTGCAGGTGCGTAACTATTGCTCCTTTACGACACCACACCCCCGCCCCACTCTGGCCGCATCCACACCTGAGGGCGTATCCAGATGAGCGACACCTACCTGATGACAGCCGCCGACATCGCCACCATGGAGGGGTTGGCCAAATCCCACTTCCTCAATTCAGATGCGCGGCGGATCAACAAATCCCTCGGTGACGCCACCGGCCTGACCGGTCTCGGCATTCACCTCATCGAGGTCGCGCCGGGGGATGAGACAACCGAATACCACGTCCACCACTACGAGGACGAAGCCGTCTATATCCTGAGCGGCACCGGAACCGCCACCATCGGCAAAGATGACCACCCGATTGGTCCCGGCGATTTCATCGGCTACCGCAAACGGGGCCTCGCCCACACCATCGTCAATTCCGGGACGCAGGTTCTGCGCATCCTCGTGATCGGTCAGCGCCTGCCCCACGATGTGGGTGACTATCCCCGCAAAGGTCAACGCATTTACCGCAACGAAAGCCTGCCCTGGGATCTTGTGCCCCATGACGCGTTGTCCCACCCTCAGGCCGGCGCCAAGAAATAGCCTTCCGCCCCGGCGCAGACCGTGGCAGGGTCCGCGCCCATGACAAATACCTTGGCCATCTGGATTGGGATTGTGATTGCCGCATTTTTTGCGGTCGATGCCGTGCTGTTTGACTGGACCTACACGCTGTTTCTGGGGCTCAAACTGGCGGACCTGTTGTGGTGGCTGTCATTCTGGCGCTCGGGTCCATAGATTTCTCATCCCGCAATTCCCCTTTGCAGCAGCCCATGTCGACTTGACCGGTCCGACCTCTTCGCCGCACTCTGCTGATGCCTCTTCCCATAGGGCCGTGAGAGCGTTAAACCACGCCTGTTACCGCTAACATATGCCGAGGCCAGGACGGTCCGGCGGGAATGCCTGCAATCAGGAGGGTCACATGGCCGTCAAAGTCGCAATCAATGGATTTGGTCGTATCGGGCGCAACGTGCTGCGCGCCATCATCGAATCTGGCCGCACCGATATCGAAGTTGTTGCCATCAACGATTTGGGCCCGGTGGAAACCAGCGCTCATCTTTTGCGCTACGACAGCGTCCATGGCCGCTTTCCCGCGACGGTGACCACCACTCAGTCCACCATCGACGTGGGCCGTGGCCCGATGGATGTGACCGCCATCCGCAACCCCGCTGACCTGCCCTGGGGCCACGTGGATATCGTGTTGGAATGCACCGGCATCTTCACCTCAAAAGAGGCCTGCCAGGCGCATCTGAAGAACGGATCAAGCCGTGTCCTGATCTCGGCCCCCGGCAAAGACACCGACAAAACCATCGTCTATGGCGTCAACCACGACACGCTCACCGGTGACGATATCATCGTCTCCAACGCCTCTTGCACCACCAATTGCCTCGCACCGGTTGCCCATGTGCTGCACAACGAGATTGGGATCGTGAAAGGGTTCATGACCGCAATCCACAGCTACACCGGCGACCAGCCGACACTTGATACCATGCACAAAGACCTCTACCGCGCCCGCGCCGCGGCGCTGAGCATGATCCCAACCTCCACCGGTGCCGCCAAAGCCGTGGGCCTTGTCCTGCCCGATCTGGCAGGAAAGCTCGACGGCGTCGCAATCCGTGTGCCAACACCCAACGTGTCCGTTGTTGACCTGACGTTTGAGGCCGCACGCAAGACATCGGTGGACGAGATCAACGGCGCCATGAAATCGGCTGCAAACGGCGCCCTCAAAGGCATCCTCGGCTTTACCGACGAACCTCTGGTCAGCTCGGATTTCAACCACGATCCGCATTCCTCGATCTTTGCCACGGATCAAACCAAAGTCATGGATGGCACCATGGTGCGCATTCTGGCGTGGTATGACAACGAATGGGGCTTCTCCAACCGCATGGCTGACACCGCTGTTGCGATGGGCAAGTTCCTCTAACCCAAGCCAAAACCCCGCGCCTTTACCCAAACCCGCGCGCGGCCCCTTTCATCTTGGCAAAAAAACTCCCGCCGGAGGCTTCAAACCTCTTTTGGCGGGACATCCGCCCATGACACAACGGTACCTAGGCACAACGGCACCTGGACAAAACGGCACTTAGACAAAACGGAGACCGAACATGGGCTGGAACACACTCGACGACATGGACCTTGCGGGCAAGCTGGTGCTGACCCGCGTGGACATCAACGTCCCGGTTGAGGATGGCCCCGATGGCCCCGATGGCCCCGATGGCACCAAAATTGTCACCGATGCCACCCGGATCTTGCGGATTGTGCCGACGATCAAAGACATCCTCGCCAAAGGTGGACGGCCAGTGATGCTTGCCCATTTCGGCCGCCCAAACGGGCAATACGTGCCGGAATTGAGCCTGCGGGTAACGTTACCGGCGCTGGAGGCGGCGCTGGGTCAGCCCGTGACGTTTGTGGAACGCCCTGAGCGCGCAGCGCTTGAGGCGCTGCCGGACGGCGCCATTGTGCTGGTCGAAAACACCCGCTTCTCTGCAATGGAAGAGGCAAACGACCCGAAGATGGCGGCTTTCCTCGCCTCCCTCGGCGATGTCTATTGCAACGACGCCTTCTCGACCGCACACCGGGCCCATGCCTCCACCGAAGGCGTGGCGCATCTGTTGCCGTCCTGTGCCGGACGCCTGATGGAAGCCGAATTGCGCGCCCTGGAATCCGCCTTGGGCGCACCTGAGCGGCCGGCGATGGCCCTTGTGGGCGGCGCGAAGGTGTCATCAAAACTCGATCTGCTGACCAATCTGGTGGAGAACGTTGATATTCTGGTGATCGGTGGTGGCATGGCCAACACCTTCCTTGCCGCGCAGGGTGTGGATGTGGGCAAATCCCTGTGTGAACACGATCTGGCTGACACCGCCCGTGCAATTGCCACCAAGGCCGCCACACTGAGCTGCGAGATCCTGCTGCCAGTTGACGTCGTTGTGGCCCGTGAGTTCAAGGCGGGTGCGGCAAGCGAAGTTGTGATCGCCGGGGCGGTCCCCGCCGATGCGATGATCCTGGATGCCGGACCAGACGCCACGGCTGATATCGTGGCGGCGATGGCCCGCGCCAAAACGTTGATCTGGAACGGGCCCCTTGGTGCGTTTGAAATTGCCCCTTTTGACACTGCCACAAATGCCGCCGCCCGTGCAGCGGCGGCGGCCACCCAAGCGGGCCATCTGATCTCGGTCGCGGGCGGCGGTGACACTGTTGCGGCGCTAAACCAGGCCGGCGCGGCTGAGGGGTTCACCTATATATCCACTGCGGGGGGCGCTTTTCTTGAGTGGATGGAGGGCAAGACCTTGCCCGGGGTGGCTGCGTTGATCGCGGCAGCGCACCAACCCGGCTGATAGCGCAACCATGATTGCCGCCCCGCGCAGCGCGGCCTAAACCCCCTCCAACCGCAAATTTGGAGGGTCCAATGGGCAAAGCCGAGCAAATCGCACAGATGCAACACGGCGCAGGCTTCATTGCCGCGCTGGACCAATCAGGCGGCTCCACCCCCAAGGCGCTGAAACTCTATGGTGTGGCGGAGGATGCCTATACCTCGGACGCCGAGATGTTCGACCTGATCCACGCCATGCGCGCCCGCATCGCCACCGCTCCTGCGTTCACCGGCAAGAAGGTCATCGGCGCAATCCTGTTCGAGATGACGATGGAACGTGAAATTGCGGGCCGCCCGGCGGCGGAATTCCTGTGGGCGGAACGCCAGGTGGTGCCGTTCCTGAAAATTGACAAGGGGCTGGAGGCAGAATCCGACGGGGTGCAGATGCTGAAGCCAATACCGGGGCTTGGTGACACGTTGAAGCGCGCATCCGGGAAGGGCATCTTTGGCTCCAAGGCGCGATCCGTCATTGCCGGCGCAAATGCCGAAGGAATCGCCGCCAATGTAGCGCAACAATTTGAGATCGGGGCTGAGGTTCTGGCCCATGGGATGGTGCCGATCATCGAACCCGAAGTCTCGATTAACGCCCCCGACAAGGCAGAGGCAGAGGTGTTCCTGCGCGATGCCCTGCTGACGGAGCTGGATCACATGTCCGGTGACGCCCAGGTGATGTTAAAGCTGACCCTGCCCGCTGAAGCCGGGTTTTATGGGCCGGTCATCGCACACCCACGGGTGATGCGGGTTGTCGCTTTGTCCGGTGGGTATTCGCGCAATGAGGCGAACGGCAAGCTGGCCGCAAACCACGGCATGATCGCAAGTTTCAGCCGCGCCTTGACGGAAGGATTGTCGGCACAACAAGACGAGGCGGCCTTTAACCGCGCGCTGGAGGCGGCGATTGACTCGATCCGTGCGGCGTCGGTGACTTAGGGGCACCTCGATTTATTGGCCGTCTGAGGTCGTAGTCGACCCATTTCCGGTTTCATTTCCGTTGACCGGACTGGATTTCAGGTGACGGGGTCGATTG
>JAESTV010000173.1 GCA_016763475.1 Roseicyclus sp. | reverse complement strand
CCCGCAGTTTGGCGGACCGGCGCACAGGGGCGGTGGCAACGGGCGGCAACGGGCACACAGCCGCGATTCGGATGAAGCAGGGCTTAAGGTAAGGCTGCCCTTACCCCGGATGAATGATTCGAATCACTTTTGGGATTGGGGGGGGCTGAACGGGCTCAAGGTCAGAACCCAGCCCAGCCCAGCCCGGACCTCAGGCCAAGCCCAGCCCGGCGAGGTTCGCCAGTTGGGCGGAATTTACTCCGTGGCCTGGATCAAAAATCCAAATTCTCCACACTGAGCGCGTTGGCCTGAATGAACTCGCGGCGTGGTTCCACCACGTCCCCCATCAGCTTGGTGAAGATATCGTCAGCTTCCGCCAGATCGTTGACCTTCACCTGCAACAACGTCCGTGCCTCCGGATCGAGGGTGGTTTCCCACAGCTGGCCCGGGTTCATCTCACCCAAACCTTTGTAGCGCTGCATCGCCTGACCTTTGGCACCTTCATCGAGAACCGCTTTCAACAGCTCACTCGGGCCGTGGATCAGTTGCTGGCGGTCCTTGCGGGCCAAAACCGATGGATCGCGGTAAACGGTGCGGCTGTCCTTGGAAACCTCGGCCAGCTTGCGCGCTTCACCGGAGCGCAGAACTGCGCCGTCGAGGGCGCGGATTTCTTCCACACCGCGCAGGACCCGGGACAGGCGGATGCCGTGATCCTGGGTGATGCGGCCTTTCCAGCCGCGTTCATATTCGACAGCCACCAGATCGAGGCGTTGGGCCACATCATTGGCAACGCCTTGCAGGTCGGCATCAGCCTTGCCGGTATCAAATGCACCGGCCAAGGCGGCCTGTTCGACGATATGGCGGGGGTAATGGGTCGGGAACGCATCAAGGATGCGCTTGAACGTGCGCGCGCCGTCGACGACGCGGGCGAGGTCCTGTCCGGCAATTTCTTCGCCCGAGGGCAGGCGCAGGGACGCACCCTCAATGCCTTGTTGGATCAGGTAATCATCAAATGCGCTCTGGTCCTTCAGGTAAACCTCGGACTTGCCCCGGCTGACTTTGTAAAGCGGCGGCTGCGCGATGTAGAGGTAGCCACCTTCAATCAACTCGGGCATTTGCCGGAAGAAGAACGTCAGAAGCAACGTGCGGATGTGCGCGCCGTCGACGTCGGCGTCGGTCATGATCACAACCTTGTGGTAGCGCAGTTTGTCGATGTTGAATTCATCCCGGCCAATGCCGGTGCCAAGGGCGGTGATCAGCGTGCCAATCTCCTGGCTGCCGAGCATCCGGTCAAACCGGGCGCGTTCCACGTTCAGGATCTTGCCTTTGAGGGGCAGGATGGCTTGGTTTTGGCGGGAGCGGCCCTGTTTGGCGGAACCGCCAGCTGAGTCACCCTCCACCAGGAACAGCTCGGACTTCGAGGGGTCCTTTTCCTGGCAATCGGCGAGTTTGCCGGGAAGTGACGCGATATCCATCGCCGTTTTGCGCCGCGTCAATTCGCGGGCCTTGCGGGCGGCTTCGCGGGCCAGTGCGGCCTCAACAATCTTCGACACAATCACCCGCGCCTCTTGCGGGTGCTCTTCAAACCACTCACTCAGCTTTTCGTTCACCAGACCTTCGACAGCCGGGCGAACCTCGGAGCTGACCAGTTTGTCCTTGGTCTGCGAGCTGAACTTCGGATCAGGCACCTTGATGGACAACACGCAGGTCAGCCCTTCACGGGCATCGTCGCCAGTAAAGCTGATCTTCTCTTTCTTGGCGATGCCGGATGACTGCGCATAAAGGTTGATTGTACGGGTCAACGCGCCGCGAAAGCCTGCAAGGTGCGCGCCGCCGTCCCGCTGGGGGATGTTGTTGGTGAACGGCAGAACGTTCTCGTGGTAGCTGTCGTTCCACCACATGGCGACTTCGACGCCAATCTCATCCCTCTCACCGGTGATGTAGATCGGATCTTCCAGGGCGGAGGTTTTGGAGCGGTCGAGGTAACGCACAAATTCACGTACGCCGCCCTCGTAGCACAGGTTTGATTCAAGCGCGTCAGCCGGGCGCTCATCACGCAGGATGATGCGCACACCAGAGTTCAGGAACGCCAATTCGCGCAGTCGGTTTTCCAGCGTCTTGAAGACGTAATCGAGGTTCGAGAACGTGCCGGTGGAGGCCATGAAGCGGACCTCGGTCCCGGTGCGGTCGCCGCAGTCACCCACAACTTCGAGGTGCTTAACCGTGAAGCCACCTTCAAACCGCGCGATATGCTCTTTGCCGTTGCGCCAGATCCGCAGCTCCAGCCAATCGGAAAGCGCGTTGACAACCGAGACCCCAACACCGTGCAGACCACCCGAGACCTTGTAGGAATTGCTGTCGAACTTACCGCCCGCGTGGAGCTGGGTCATGATCACCTCAGCCGCGCTGACGCCTTCTTCCTCGTGGATGCCCACGGGAATGCCACGCCCATTGTCGCTGACGGAAACGCTGTTGTCGGCGTGGATGGTGACGGTCACAGCGTCGGCGTGTCCGGCCAGCGCCTCGTCGATGCCGTTGTCCACCACCTCATAAACCATGTGGTGCAGGCCCGAGCCATCATCGGTGTCGCCGATATACATGCCGGGGCGCTTGCGAACTGCCTCCAAGCCTTTGAGAACCTTGATAGAATCGGCGCCGTATTCTTCGGTCGGCGGGGTCTGCTCGGACATGTGTTTTTCTTCCCGTTCTGTTGCCCGACATATACCCATTTCGCGGGGCAATGTCACGGGATCAGCACAAGATTAAGGGGGTAAGGCGGCCTTGCTCATCCAGCGGCCAGAACGGGGCAAATGCGTATTCCCAGACCTGCCCATCCGGGTCCGCACAGTGCGAGGAATAGCCGCCAGATTCCGTCTTTGTGGGTGGCTTGAGGGCGCCGGGGGCGGGATGGAGTGGCCCGGATGCGGTCAGGTGCGCCCCCAGCCCCAATATCATCCAGCATCACCCGCAGATCAGCGATGGCCACCGCAATGATGCCCCGCAGACGCAGAATCTGCCTACTTATGCCACCTCACTTGCGCCATCCGTCTCCGTGACCGAAAAATGCTGCGCCCGCTCGCCCAGGTCCGCGAACAACTCTGGCCCGGTGCCGGTCATCCACGCCTGGCACTCCAAGGCGCAAATTTCATCAAACAACGCAGCGCGGCGGGTGGCATCGAGGTGGGCCGCAACCTCGTCCAGCAACACCAGCGGTGCGGTGCCGGTTTCCGCCCGTAAGGCGCGGGCGTTGGACAGGATGAGAGAGATCAAAAGCGCCTTCTGCTCGCCGGTTGAGCATTGCTTCGCAGGCACACCTTTGTCGCGGTAAATCGCGGACATATCGGCGCGATGAGGCCCAACCAACGTGCGTCCGGCGGCGAGGTCACGGGGGCGGCTGTCTGCGAAGGCCGCCGCGAATTCATCCGCCGTCTCACATGGGTTTTCGACCTCGATCCCCAGATCAGCGGCCGGAAACGCAGTTTTGGCCCCCTCCTGTGCTGCGGAAATACGCGCCAATGCATCGGCGCGACCGGTCACAATTCGCGCCGCAGCACCCGCCATCTGCGCCTCCAGCGCGCGATACCACGCGGGATCACGGGCATCGTCACGCAGCAGACGGTTGCGTTCGCGCATGGCCTTTTCATAGGTCAAAATCGCCTCCCCATGATCCGGCAAAAAGCTGAGCGTGATCCGGTCCAGAAACCGGCGTCGCCCATCAGCGCCCTCAGACCAAAGCCGGTCATGGGACGGCACCAGCCAGACAATCCGCAACACCTTCGCCAGCGCCAGCTGCGGCGCAACCTTGCCATCGACCTGGGTGATCCGCGCCTGCCCCGGCTCTGCGGTCAGGGAAACCTCGTGCCCCACACCCGGCCCGGAAATCTCGGCTGAGACCTTCCAGCCAATCGCCTCAGGCCGCCGAATGATCTCTTCCGCACCCGCACGGCGCAACCCACGACCGGGTGACAGCAGGGACACCGCTTCGATCAGGTTGGTTTTACCGGCGCCATTAGGCCCGAACACCGCCACAGGCCGCCCGTCCAGCACCAAACGGGCGCGACGGTGTGACCGGAAATGGGACAACACAAGCGACGAGACGAACACTTTGCTCATCTCACGCCCCTTTTCATCTTGGCAAAAAAACTCCCCCCGGAGGGAACCCGCCCCAAATCACACGCGCATTGGCATGACAACGTAGATCGCGCTGTCATCATTGCCTTCGCGCATCAGCGTCGGCTCAGCAGGGGTTGAGAACATGAACACCGCATTCTCGCGGTCCACCTGACTGGCAATCTCCAGCAGGTATTTTGCGTTAAAGCCGATTTCCAGCTTCTCATCAGCGTAAGCAACCGCCAGTTCGGCCTCTGCATTGCCGGAATCAGGGGCGTTGACTGACAGGATCAGCCGGTCCTCATCCAGAGACATCTTCACCGCACGCGAACGTTCGGAACTAACGGTGGCCACCAGATCAACAGCTTTGGCGAATTCGGCGGCATCCACTTCCATCCGGCGGGTGTTTCCGGCGGGGATCACACGGGTGTAATCGGGGAAGGTTCCATCAATGACTTTTGAGGTCAGCGTAATTTCAGGCGTTGCGAAGCGGATTTTGGTCTCGGACACCGACACAGCAATCTGCGCGTCGTCGTCATCCAGCAGTTTGCGCAACTCACCCACGGTTTTGCGGGGCACAATCACGCCCGGCATGTCTTGTGCGCCCTCCGGCAGGGCACAGTCGATGCGGGCAAGCCGGTGGCCGTCTGTCGCCACGGCACGTAACACTTTGCCGTTGTCCCCCTCGGAGATGTGGAAATAGACGCCGTTAAGGTAATAACGGGTCTCCTCGGTCGAAATTGCGAACTTCGACTTGTCGAACAGGCGCCGCAGGTCCGGCGCTTTGGCGGTGAAGTTGGCGGCGTAATCCGTAGATGCCATCACCGGAAAATCTTCGCGGGGCAGGGTTTGCAGCTGGAACGAGGACCGGCCGGCCTCAATTGTCAGGCGGCCTGCGGTGCCATCTTCGGTCAAAGACACCAGCGCGCCGTCAGGCAGCTTGCGCACAATCTCGTGCAGGGTCACGGCGCTGACGGTTGTCGCGCCAGCGCGTTCAACCTGGGCGGGGGCCTTGTCGACCACCTCAATATCAAGGTCAGTGGCGCGGAAACTGACAGAGTCACCTTCGGCTTCGATCAGCACATTGGCGAGGATCGGAATGGTATTCCGACGCTCCACCACAGATTGCGCCTGAGAGACCGCGCGCAGCAACGTGGCGCGTTCGATGGATAGTTTCATGTCCCTGGCTCCGACAGATCGTGGGGCCACGAGATTACCCGGACCCCAGCTATGCACAAGTGCTTTTGAGTGAAAGGTAACGCCCGCCCATGGGCCGGGGTCAAGACCTCAGCGTCCGGCGGGCGCATTTGATTAGGCTTCCAGCATCCGGCGCAACAGTTCGGCGTCTTCGGCGATCTGGCTATCAGCCTGCATCAGCTCTTCAATCCGGCGCACCCCGTAAAGGATTGTTGTGTGATCACGTCCGCCGAGTTTCTTGCCAATCTCGGGCAAAGATCGTTGGGTCAGGCGTTTGCACAGATACATCGCCATTTGCCGAGGCCGCGCAATGGCGCGTTGGCGGTTCTGGCTGATCAGGTCGACCTGGCGCAGTTTGTAGTACTCGCAGGTCTTTTTGATGATCTCATCCATCGTGACCTTCTTGTCGGTCGCACGAAGAACATCGGTCAGGCATTCCTTGGCCATATCGACGCTCACTTCACGGCGCACCAGATCAGCGAAGGCAAACAGGCGTGTCAGGGCACCCTCAAGGACACGCACATTGGATGAGATCTTTTGGGCCAGATATTCCAACACACCGTCGCCAAAGATGATGTGAGAGTAACGGGCGCCAAGAATCTCGGCCTTGTGCTGCAAAATGCTCAGGCGAAGCTCATAGTCGGTTGGGTGGATATCAACCACAAGGCCACATTGCAGGCGGGACGCGATGCGCTCGTCGAGGTCATCCATATCCACCGGCGCGCGGTCGCCGGAGATGACGATCTGTTTGCCAATCTCCACCAGCGCATTGAACGTGTGGAAGAATTCCTGCTGGGTGGAGGTCTTGCCGGCGATGAACTGCACGTCATCAACCATCAGAATATCAACCGAGCGGAACGTCTCTTTGAAATTGAACGTGTCCTGCTCGCGGAGCGCGCGCACAAAGCGGTGCATGAATTGTTCAGCCGAGAGATACAGAATCTTGGCGTCCGGGAAGCGGCTTTGCAGATCCCAGGCGATTGCATGCATCAGGTGGGTCTTGCCAAGGCCAACGCCGCCGTAAAGGAACAGCGGGTTAAATGTAACATCGAGGGTTTCGGCGACGCGACGAGCGGCGGCATGGGCCAGCTCGTTTGGTTTGCCGACAACGAAATTGGCGAAGGTGAAGGCCGGATTCAGCTTGGCACCGGGCAATTCACGGGTGGCGCGGGTGACGGCGGGCTGGACAGTGCGCTGGACAGTCGGTTGGACGGCGGCGGGTTGGTAAGCGGGCTGCGGCGCGGGCTGGTAAGCGGCGGCGACTGGCTCCGCGTGTGACATCGGGACGGGGGCGGCGCCAGAGGCGGAAGTATGTGCAGGCGCTATGGCACCACGGGGCGCGACGGTGAAATGCACCCGATCCGCTTTGGCACCATGGGCCGAAAGCTGGCGTAGAATCAGATCGCCGAAATTGTTGTTAACCCAGGACCCAATAAAATTGGTCGGCACATGGAAATGAGCCGTGCGTTCATCCACCCGATCAAACGCAATTGGTTCGATCCATGCCGAGAAGTTGTTCTTGCCGACAACTTTCAACAGCTCTTGGCGGACTTGGTCCCACGTCTCATTGTCCCACGTCTCGTTCGTCATGCCTTTGTCCCGTCCTTATTTTTCCGGCGCGTTTTTCGGCCGGTTCCTCACCAGTTTCTGCGGTTCACACCCAACGATCCTTGCCCCGAAAGGCCCAAACCCGGTGGCGGAACACCCAATAGCCCGTTGGTTTGCCAACGGTGCACAGGATCATTCCGCGCTAACGGTTCACGTGGGGGGACCAGGGTGACGCCAAACGAAGGGTGTTCGCAAAACCTGACCAGGTTGCGCCGCGTCCCCTTTTGATCCCGATCCGAGATGTGCCGACTGTCGCAGTCAGACTATGGCCAGAACGCTGTCCTCGTTCCGGTCACATCACTTTCGAATCGGGGCTTGGTGCCCCTCATCCGCCCCCCAAGGCGTCTGACTCGCAGGTTGAAGTTATCGGGAGTCGTATCACCCTCGCAACATGTCTTCGCGCTTGACTCGTGTCCTTATTGAAATCGAATCTCAGAAGCTGAATTAGGCCATTGAGAGTGTTAAGAATTTAGACGAAAAAAAAGGCGCCCCAATGATGGAGCACCTTCGATTCAGCGGTCAATTCAGGGCAATTATGCGCCTAAAGATTTTACCCGCGAGGCCAGACGCGACATTTTGCGCGACGCGGTGTTTTTGTGCATCACACCTTTGGTGACGCCACGCATCAACTCAGGCTGGGCCGCCTTCAGTGCAGCGGCGGCGACGGCCTGGTCGCCGGATGCGATGGCTTCCTCAACCGTGCGCAGGTGTGTGCGGATCCGCGAGCGGCGGGCTTTGTTAACCTGAAAGCGGCGCTCGTTCTGGCGGGCGCGTTTCTTGGCTTGGGGTGAATTTGCCATGATGTGTGATCCTTCGGGTGGCCCGTGCTTGGGGCATGTTCAATATTTCTGAAGCGCGGGAGTTCCCGTCTCCGGGTTCAGTACCGGACGAATCTGGCCAAAGCGGGCCTCACACGCATGTCTGGCGCGGCATGTAGGGGAAAAGGCAGCGGAAGGGAAGCCCAATTGTCCCCGAATTACTTGTCGCGGAATTGCGGTTCACGTTTTTCGAGGAAGGCGGCCATGCCCTCAGATTGATCCTCGGTGGCAAACAGCGAATGGAACAGACGCCGCTCAAACAGCAGACCTTCGGACAAACCGGTTTCTTCAGCCCGGTTCACCGCCTCTTTCGCGGCCATCGTCGCAATTGCCGATTTCTCGGCAATTTTCGCAGCCGCACCCATGGCTTCTTCCATCAGCTTCTTGTTCGGCACCACGCGGGACACCAGGCCCGAACGCTCGGCCTCTTCTGCGGTCATGAAGCGGCCCGTCAGATGCATGTCCATCGCCTTCGACTTGCCCACCAGCTTGGTCAGGCGTTGGGTGCCGCCCATACCGGCGATGACGCCCAGATTGATCTCGGGCTGGCCAAACTTCGCATTGTCAGCGGCGATGATGAAATCGCAGACCATCGCAAGTTCACACCCGCCGCCCAGGCAATACCCGGCAACAGCGGCGATAATTGGCTTTCGGATACGGCGAATGGCGCGGTCATCTTTGGCGAACAGGTCGTCGGAGATCACATCAACAAAGGTCTTGTCAGCCATTTCCTTCACATCGGCCCCGGCAGCAAACGCCTTGTCCGATCCGGTCAGCACGATACAGCGGACTTTATCATTCCCCTCAGCCGCGTTGAGCGCTTTGGCGAGTTCATCCAGGAGTTGCCGGTTGAGCGCGTTAAGCGCATCCGGGCGATTCAGTTTGATCAGGCAGATATGATCTTCGACATCGACGATCAGGGTCTCATAAGCCATGGAGCATGCTCGTTCGCTATTACACCGAAGTCATGAGGGTTAGCATCGGTGTCGGCGGTTTCAACCTATCTCTGACAGGCCGGGCAGTAGAAGCTGCTTCGCCCCGATTGCACCTTGCGGAGGATTTCCCCTGTGCAATCCGGGGTTTGGCAGGCTTCACCCTCCCGTCCGTACACCCTAAAGGTGTGTTGAAAATATCCCAGTTCGCCATTTGCTTGCCGATGATCACGTAAGGAAGAGCCACCGGCTTCGATCGCTTCCGCAAGAACATCGCGGATGATTGGCACCAGAGAGGCGACTCGGGTCCGGCTGATCTTACCCGCAAGAAGCAGTGGAGAGATGCCGGCACGCCACAGAACCTCGCACACATAGATATTGCCAAGGCCCGCGACGATACGTTGATCCAGAAGCGCAGATTTCACCGGCGCACGTTTGTTCTTGAATGCGGCGACAAGGTGGGCCTCGTTGAAGGTGTTCCCCAATGGCTCGGGGCCAAGGTCACGGATCAACCAGTGGCTGTCCTGGGTGGCGGTTTGCATCAGATCCATGGCGCCAAAGCGGCGGGCGTCGTTGAAGGTGACCCGCGCACCCGCGTCGGTCTCAAGGACAACGTGGTCGTGTTTCTCGGCGGGTGGATGGCCGGGGCTGATGATGCCGGGCAATTTGTGTTCTGCCGAAATCAGCATCCGCCCCGACATGCCGAGATGGATCAGCAACGTCTCCCCGGTATCAAGATCCGCAAGGATATATTTCGAGCGGCGGCGCAGCGCGGTGACGGTGGCGCCGGTCAGCCGTGCGGCCATCCGGTCAGGGAATGGCCAGCGCAGATCGGGGCGGTTCACCGACGCTTTGACGATCCGCGCGCCCTCCAACACCGGGGCCAGCCCGCGACGCACTGTCTCGACCTCTGGAAGTTCGGGCAAATCAGGCTTTCCTGTGTGGCATCGGGGTGCCCCGGATCACATTGTAACCCCTTGGCACACCCCTATAAGAGGGGACGGGACGAAAAAGAGGATAACCCCATGGCGGATGATCGCACAATGCATTCTGGCGCGCAGGACGGCGCGACGACCCATTTCGGGTTTCAGGATGTGGCCGAAGATCAGAAGGCCGGGATGGTTCATGGGGTCTTCACCAACGTCGCTTCCAAATATGACGTGATGAACGACGTCATGAGTGTTGGTATCCACCGGGTCTGGAAAGACGCGATGATGGATTGGTTGGCACCACGTGATGGGCAAAACCTGCTGGATGTGGCGGGCGGCACCGGGGACATCGCGTTCCGCTTCCTGAAACGCGCGCCGGGGGCATCAGCGACCGTGTTCGACATGACCGAACAGATGTTGATTGAGGGTGAAAAGCGGGCTGAGGCCGAAGCGATGGCCGACAAGCTGACCTGGGTTGTCGGTGACGCCATGGCGCTGCCGTTCGAGGATAATTCGTTTGACGTCTACACCATCAGCTTCGGCATTCGGAATGTGACGCGGATTGGTGAAGCGCTGTCCGAGGCGTACCGGGTGTTGCGGCCCGGTGGACGGCTGGTTGTGCTGGAGTTCTCTCAATTGCCCAACGACGGGATGCAGAAACTGTATGATCTGTATTCGTTCAACGTCATTCCCCGGATGGGGCAGTTGATCGCCGGGGATCGTGACAGCTATCAATATCTGGTCGAATCGATCCGCAAATTCCCCGATCAGGAGGCGTTTGCCGCGATGATCCGTGACGCGGGCTTTGATCAGGTGAAATTTCGCAACCTGTCGCTGGGTATCGCGGCGCTGCATTCTGGCTGGAAGATATAACGTGCGCGGACCTCACAACATCTGGCGGTTGATCCGCACCGGCGCCACGTTTGAGAGGACCGGCGCTATGGGCGCGGTGTTGGAGGCGCTGGACGCACCGCGACCGATTCCCGTGGCCGCTCGGGTACTGGGGTGGCCGTTCAAATGGCTGGGCCTGCGGGGTGATCCAAACGTGCCGCCGGTGCCCCGCGCGTTAACCGCGCTGGGGCCTGCCTATATCAAATTCGGTCAAATCCTGTCGACCCGGCCTGACGTGGTTGGTCCCGATATGGCGCTGGAATTGATGGTGTTGCAGGACAAGTTGCCGCCATTTCCCGCGGCGGAAGCGCGCCGCATTGTGGCAGCGGAATTGGGCCGGCCGCTGGAGGAAGTGTTCAGTGACTTCTCGGAACCCGTGGCCGCCGCGTCAATTGCGCAAGTCCACCGCGCAACCCTGGTGGACTCGGGCCGGGACGTGGCCGTCAAGATACTGCGCCCGAAGATCGAACGCGCGTTTCGCCGCGATGTGGATGCGTTCCACCTGATTGCAACATTGGTCGAGGCCCTGTCACCCTCCTCCCGCCGCTTGCGCCCGCGCGACGTGGTTGACCACTTTGAAGGTGTGGTCTTGCAGGAGTTGGACCTGCGCATCGAAGCCTCTGCCGCTGGCGAATTTGCCGCCAACACCGAAGGTGACGAAGGCTTCACCGTGCCCATGGTCGAATGGGGCATGTCAACGCGCCAGATGATGGTTCTGGGCTGGGCCGAGGGCCTGCCGCTGTCCGATCTGACGGCAATTGATGCCGCGGGCCATGACCGGCGCAAGCTGGGTGCCACTGTGATGGAGATGTTCCTGCGCCACGCCCTGCGGGACGGGTATTTTCACGCGGATATGCATCAGGGAAACCTGAAAGTGGCGCCTAATGGCGACGTGGTGGCGCTCGATTTCGGGATCATGGGGCGGATCGATGAATACACCCGCCGGGTTTATGCCGAGATCCTGATGGGCTTTATCCGCAAGGATTATCGCCGGGTGGCGGAGGTGCATTTTGAGGCCGGGTATGTGCCTGCCGACCGGGATGTGGGTGAGTTTGCGCAGGCTCTGCGATCTGTGGGGGAGCCGATTTTCGGGATGGAGGCCTCACGGATCTCGATGGGGCGGTTGCTGGCGTATCTGTTTGAAGTCACCGAGCGCTTCGGGATGGAGACGCGGACTGAGTTGATCCTGCTGCAACGAACGATGGTTGTTGTGGAGGGTGTGGGCCGGTCTCTGGACCCGGATTTGAACATTTGGGCTGTCGCACAACCGGTGGTGGAGGAATACATCGCCCGCAACCTTGGTCCGCAGGCTGTGGCCCGCGACCTCTTCCGCACCGCAATGGTCCTGTCCCGCTTTGGCCCGCGTTTGCCGCAACTGGCTGAGGCTGCGCTGATAGCGCAGGCCCATCCGGTGACGCCGATCCCACCCTCACGCTGGCCGGAACGGCTGGCTATCGGGGCGGGTGGTTTGGCGTTGGGCCTGGGGGCCACGTTGATCTGGGCGATGTTTTAGGGCGCGCGGCGCAACCCTTGCACCGCTTCGGCGGGAACGCTGATGCCGTTTTCCATCGACACCCAAACCTCCCCCCCTAATGTCTGCGCCTCGGATATTACGCCGAACACAAACGCGGCGCGGTCTTCCAGGATTTCCTCATCGCGCCAGCTTTGGGCGGACAATGTGTACGTGCCATTGGGCAAAGGTTGGCCGTCATTGCCGAGGCCATTCCAGGTGAAGGGATCGTCGCTGAGCACGGCGGGAGTACTTGCCACAACGTCGCCATTCTGGTTGCGCACAATCAGCTCCATCCGGTCAGCGAGCGTATGGGGTGTAATTTGCAGGGTCGTTGGCGCGCCGGTGAAGTTCACCGACATCTCGGCCCGCGCTTCCATCCCGATCCAACCCGACAACTGGCCCATGTTCATTGCGGTGAAACTCGCCTGCATTTCCCGCAACAGATCGTTGGTTCGCACTTGTTGTTCGACCCCCGAAAACGTTGCCAGCTGTGCAGTAAATTCGGTGGAATCAGTAGGGTCGAGGGGGTCCTGGTTGCGCATTTGTGCGGTCAGCAACTGCAAGAAGGTATCAAAGTCCGACGCAATGGAGGCGGCGCTGGATTCGGCTTCTGCGGTTGCGGCGGCGGCGGCGGCACTGGCCGGATTGGACTGGATGGCCGAGAGAATTTCCATCGGGTGGCTCCTATAATCTGAGGTCCAGCGCGCCGGACGTGGTGCGCTGCGGTGTGGGGTGAGTGGGGTCGATGTCTGCTATCGTGGCTTTCCGGGTCTGTTCGCCGGGGGTGTCGCTCTCATGTCTTTGAGCATCCTGATCCGCCCCCTCCTGCGAGATTCGGACGGAGGGGGCATCGAGGCCAGCATCCGCAAATTCCTGCGCCAACAAGTTCAGATGGCGGCGCATCAGTTCTGCGGTCTCTGGCCGTTCGGCGAGAATTGTGAGGGTCATGATCCCGGAGATTTCAGCCATATGCATCCGCACCCGGCCAAGCTCTGGCGGATCAAGGGTCAGTTCCACCGGGCCACCGGCGTCCCGTGACGGATTATTGAGGGCGGCAGCGAGTTGTTGCGCGATGGCATGTGCGGTTGCGGATGGCGTGGGTCCGGGAGGGGCCAGGGAAGCGGTCAGCGATGAGGCAGCGGTTTGCGTCATCGGGGTGTGTAAGCTGAATTCGATGTCGGGAAAGACATCAAGTGAGATCTCGGCCAGAGATGGCGTTGCCACCTGCTGGACGGGAAACGCCGTGGGGCTTTGGGGCAACAGGGCCGGGCCGCTGGTCGGGGTGGTCCAACTGCCGGCGCGCAGGGGCGTGGTATCGGCGGAAGTTCTGGCGGCCTCAGGTTGTTTCGCGGCCTCCGGGATGAGGGGTGGCGTCTGCTCTGCATCTGCCGGGGTTTGAGGCTGCGCAAGTGCCGCGGCTGGGGTGAGGAACGTTGCGTGCTGGGCGGGTTGCGCCTGGGGAGACGTCAGAACAGGGCCTGCCTCGCGGGCGGGCACAGGTTTCGCTGTGAAAGTGGCTTGATCGGGCGACACCGGCTGGGCTGCTGACTCGGGCTGGGCTGCTATGGAAGCGGCCATTTGCGGCAGAGGCCCGTCCGGCCTGGGCCGGTTGGTGATCGGTTGCGTGATCGGTTGCGTGATCGTATCGGACTTGTCGGGACCCGGCGGGTTGGCACCGGGGGGCGGACTGGGGGACGGGCTGATAACGGGCCTGTTAGGCCTGTCCGACCGATCCGGCGTTTCTGCGTTGCTAGATGTGTCGGCGTTATCCGGTGTGGCAACGTCACGGGCCTGCGCCCCGCCCGGCAGGCCAATTGCCGCGCGGGGCGGTTCGGTCGGGAGCACTTGCGCAGGGGTGAGCGGGAGTGGCGTTTTTGTGCTCGCGCGGGTGGAATCCGTAACGCTGATCGGCAGGGGGAGCGGCTCGCCATTGGGCGCGGGTGTGGCGACCGGAGTGGGTGCGGTGGTCGGGGTGGGTGTTGCGATTTGCGGGGCCGGGTTCACTTTTGGAGCCAAGCCGGGTGTTGTCGATGCTGTAATCGCCCCCCCCGGTGCGGGTAAGCCGCGTCCGGTTGGTAACGCCTCAGCGGTCAGGGCCTGTGCGGCTGAATTGTGTCGACCACCTGCCATCACGGGAGGGATTGGGTTCGGACCTTCCCCCACCTTACTCGGCATGCCAGCGGCCTGAGGCCCGAAGACGTGTTCAGTGTTTCTGGCTGGGATCGCCGAAGTGGTGTGTGTTGCACCCGAGGTATCTGGCGCAACCGACGTTTGGCCATCGGTTTGAACACCTGTGGGACGGATCAACCGGTCAACACCCTCCTCCAACACGACATCAGACGGGTCAGGAATTGCGCGCGCGACGTCCTCCACAGTGATCTGACCCTCCGAATCGGGTAAGGTATCCGCTGACAAAAGCGCGTCGAAGGTCGCGCCGAAAGCGGTGCCGTCCGCAACACTTTCCACCCCGCTAACGCGGGGCCGTGTGTGGGTGCCTTGCCCCGCAAGGAGGCTTTGCAACAGATCATCCATTCTGGCTGTCCGGTTATTTCGATTGCCCCTTCCTATCTCCTCATCTCCTTACGATTTCTTTACGCGGGCCTGTCATCCTCGAAGAAATCCCTCGAATGCGAGAGACTTTGATGACCAATTCGATCCACCCATCCGTCCAGGCCCCCGGTGCTGTCACAAGCAACTTGCCCATATTGTCAGACCCCCACGCGCAATTGCGTGAGGTGGCCCAAGACCTTGAGGCAGCGTTTCTTGCGGAAATGTTGAAACATGCAGGCTTCGGTGAGGCGCGCGATGACGACAGTTTTGGCGGCGGAATCGGGGAAGAGCAGATCACGTCGATGTTGCGCAACGAACATGCCGCTGCAATTGCGAGCCAAGGCGGGCTTGGATTGGCCGAACAGATTTTCCAGTCGCTGGTGCAACGGGCGGAGGCCGGGCAATGATCGGGCTTCGGAAATCCGCCTCGCAGCAAGTGACGTATCTGTTAGAGACGCAACACAAGGCCCTTCTGGGCGGCGATCTGGATCGTCTAGGGCGGATGGCACCTGAGTTGGAGCGCGGGTTTGAGCGGTTGCGCCGTGACGGTGCGACCCACGAAGACCTGTCGCGTATCAAAGATGCAGCGGCGCGGAATGCGCGGCTTTTGACGGCTGCGCAGGCCGGGGTCGCCCAGGCGCGGTCACATCTGCAATCGTCGCGGTCGCCTGAGCTGACAACGTATGATGCACAGGGGCGTAGCCACGCAGGTATCCCGGCGACGTCACACACGTTGGCCCGGCGCTAAACCTACGGCTCGTTCAAATCCTACCTATCCAAAGTGCGGCGATTAGGAGGTTGTTTAGCCTTTGCGCCCAAACAGGTCCTTGCACCCGACTGGGTGGCGTGGGCCAAAAACACCGGCCCACACCCGTCAGAAAGACGTTTCAATCGGCGCTTTTATCCGGGCGCCAGACTGTGACCTGCGTGGAAAAAACACGCGAACGAATTTAGGAAAGGGACGTTATGTCCAGTATTCTGACGAACACCAGTGCAATGATCGCGCTTCAGACCCTCAAGTCGGTCAACAACAACCTCCAGCAGGTTCAATCCGAGATTTCGACCGGTAAATCGGTCGGCTCGGCGAAGGACAATTCGGCCGTTTGGGCGATCTCCAAAGTCATGGAATCCGACGTGAAGGGCTTCAAAGGTATCCAGGAAAGCCTGAGCCTTGGTGAATCCACCGTGGCTGTGGCCCGCAACGCATCGGAAACGGTGACCGACCTTTTGACCGACATCAAAGGCAAGATTGTCGCCGCCCAGGAAGAGAACGTTGACCGTGAAAAGATTCAGGGTGACATCAAGGCGCTGCGCGACCAGATCGGCTCGGTGGTTAATGCGGCCCAGTTCAACGGCCTGAATCTCGTGAAGGGCACGGATGACATGAATATCCTGTCTTCCCTGGATCGCTCGGGGAACTCTCAGGTGACCGCCGCGAACATCACGGTGGTGCGACAGGACCTGTCGACCGGATCCGGTACTTTTGGCACTGGCGCTACGCTGGCGGGCAATATCACCTCCAGCGCCGCGACAATTGATTCCACAAACGCCGTCAATGATCTTGAACTGACGATGGCCGGCACCACGGCTGAGGCGCTGACCCTCACCGTGAATGGCACAACCTTCACCCAGGCGTTTGACACCGATGCGGCCACGACGATTGGCGCAATGCGTGGCCAGATCAACCAAGCTGGCCTGACGGGAATCACGGCGGCGGGCGCCGGTGCGGTTCTGGAGTTGAGCAACACAAATTCGTTCTCCGAATTTGATGTCAGCTGGAACTCCGGTGCGACCAATACAATTGCCTCCGTCAACAACGGCGACACCTCAGAAAACGCTTCGGCGGCAGCGGGCGCTGGCGCGGCCACTCTGGTCTACCGCGCAGAAGAAGTGGCGATGTCTACCACGGCGCAAGTCAACGAAGGTGACGGATATCGGATCAACGTCAATGGCGGGGCATATGAATATGTCGCCGGCAAAGGTGAGACGATGGAAGATGTCGCACGCGGCCTGAAGACAGCCATTGATTCGGGTGCCGAAACCGGTGTGACCACATCCGTCATTCAGGATGACACCACAGGTGCCTGGACGGTTCTTGTCGATTACGACGGCTCCGATGCGGTTGCAGGCGCAACCATGACCCTGACCGATTCCGGTCAGGCAGGCGGCTCAGCGTCAGGCGGTTTGTTTGGTCTGGACAATATTGACGTTACCACAAACGCGGGTGCGGATTCCGCATTGGCCAACATTGAAACGCTGATCCAGAACGGAATCGACTCTGCCGCATCCTTCGGCTCGGCCCAGGGCCGGATCGAGACCCAGTCTGACTTCATCGGCAAGCTGGTTGATTCCCTGAAGACCGGGATCGGCACCTTGGTGGATGCCAATATGGAAGAAGCCTCGGCCCGTTTGCAGGCGCTTCAGGTGCAACAGCAGCTGGCCACCCAGTCGCTGTCTATCGCCAACCAGGCGCCGCAGAACATTCTGTCGCTGTTCCGGTAAGATGATCTTCCACCGGGGCGTCATTTGCGCGCCCCGGTGGTCCCTGACCCGAATGTTCGCGCGGTTGCAACGACCCCCTGACCGCGCCCGGCCCAGACGTCAGCTCAAGGAGCACCTTCGTGATTTCCACCTCGCTCGCCCAAACCGCCTATTCCGCCTCAGCCACGCCTGTGCGGACCCAGCGGGGCACAGAATACGCCGCCTTTCAGAAAGTGACGGCGCAACTGAATCAAGCCCGGCGCGATGACGCGCCAATGACAGACCGTGCAGCAGCCCTGCACGACAACCGCAAATTATGGACCATCCTGGCTTCGGACCTCGCGGACAGCGACAACGGCCTGCCACAGGCGTTACGTGCGCAATTGTTCTACCTTGCGGAATTTTCACTTCTGCAATCGCGCAAGGGGCTGGACGATGTCGCGGCGCTGGATGCGTTGGTTGATATCAACACGGCCGTGATGCGCGGCCTCAGTGGACAGGAGACATAGGTATGGCTGGACTTGTCCTGAAACTTGGGCCCAAGGAAAGGGTCCTCGTAAACGGTGCGGTGATCGAAAACGGCGACCGGCGCACCCGCCTTTCCATCGTGACGCCGGGCGCAAATATCCTGCGCCTGCGTGACGCGATCCACCCCGAAGAGGTTAACACCCCGGTCCGGCGTGTGTGTTACGTCGCGCAACTGGTCCTGTCGGGTGATGCGGATATAGGCGATGCCAAGACGCAGCTTTTACGCGGGATCGAGCAGTTGAGTCAGGTTTTCACCGATGCTGACAGTCGCGCGCTTCTGTCCCAGGCGACGGAACATCTGGTCGATGGGCAGGTTTATCAGACATTGAAATCCCTGCGGGGATTGCTGGCGCGTGAAGAGCGGCTCATGGCGGCTGGGCGGGCATGAGTTTTCAGCCGGTCCTTCCCCTTGGCGGTTTTGCCGGGTGGCGGTTTTTGCAATCGAGCCTTGAGGTCCAGCAGGCCCGGTTCGCAGAAGCCCCTGCCCAGGACCGGGACCGGGAATACTTCCGCGAAAAGATTGGCTCCATTACCTCGGCAAAGGAGTTGGTGGACGATTACCGCCTCAGGCGCGTGGCGTTAGGGGCTTTTGGCCTGGAAGATGATCTGCCCAATCGGGCGTTCATTGAGCGGGTTTTGTCAGATGGCATAGACAATGACGATGCGTTGGCGAACCGGTTGGCAGACAAGCGGTACCGCGCGTTTTCAGAGGCGTTTGGATTTGGCGGCACCTTGCCGCCACACACCCAGGGGCCGGGATTCGCTGACCGGGTGTTGGCGAAGTTTGACAGGCAGGCTTTTGAAGTGGCGGTGGGCAATCAGGATTCCGATCTGCGCCTTGCCCTGACGGCAACCCGCGAAGTGCCGGAGATCGCCGCAGCTGACACCAGCGATACAACCGCGTGGTTAACCGTCTTGGGCAACCCGCCCCTGCGCAAGGTGTTTGAAACCGCCTTTGGGTTGCCAACCTTTATCGGCACGATGGATCTGGATCGGCAGTTGGATGCGTTTCGGGCTGGCGCGGAGCGGGTGATGGGATCGTCGGAATTCAGAACCCTGACTGACCCTGATGCCGTGGACAGCCTGATTCGCGCGTTTACGCTGCAATCCCAGATTGCCGCAGGGCCTTCGTTTCTGACCCCGGGGGCATCAGCCATTATCCTGCTGCAGAACCTGGCATAAGACCGCACCTTGATTGGCGCTCACCCGCCTGATTTTGCCTTCGGCAGATCAGCAACTGACAGGGTTTTGCGCAGAACGTTGAAGCTCTCCCCGATATCAACCGCACTAGGGCTGCCAACAAAGGAATCAAGATCCTCCCACACCTTTACCGCACCGTCGGTCACTGGATCAGCGCCGGGGGTATAGAGACCCGCCTGAAGCATCATTTCGGCCCGATCATAGGCGCCAAGCAACTGGCGGGCGCGGGTGATCATTTTGTTTTCCTCCTCGGATGCCGCAGCGGGCAGGGACCGGCTGACCGAGCGCAGAAGGTCAACCGCCGGGTAGCGGCCGCGTTCGGCAATCTCCCGCGACAAAACCACGTGGCCATCCAACGTGCCGCGCATGACGTCAGCAACCGGCCCCTCCATATCGGAGCCGGCGACGAGGACCGAAAAGATAGCGGTGATATCACCTTGCGCACCGGCCCCCGGCCCGGCCCGTTCCGCCAACGCCATGATGGTTTGCGCCATCGAGGCCGGAAAACCGCCGGGGCCAAATGGCTCACCGGCGGCAGCGGCGACATCGCGCTGCGCTTCGGCAAACCGGGTGATCGAATCTGCCAGAACCAGAACGTTGCGGCCCTGGTCGCGGAAATATTCGGCAACCGCCATCATAGCGTGGGCGGCGCGGGCGCGGGTCAGCGCCGGGCGATCGGAGGTGGCGGCAATCACAACCGCGCGTGACAATCCCTCAGGCCCCAGGGTCTCGGTCACAAAATCGCGCACCTCACGCCCACGTTCGCCAATCAGGCCGATGACAACCACATCAGCGGTCATCCCTTCAGCCAGCGCGGCGATCAGCCGGGATTTGCCAACGCCAGACCCCGCGAACAGGCCGACCCGCTGGCCGCGAACAATGGGAAGAAGCGTGTCGAAAACCGCGAATCCGGTGGCCAATCGGTGCCCCAACCCGCGCCGTGAGGCAGGCGGCGGCGGCGGCGCGACAAGGGGATAGGCCTGTGGTCCGGGAAAGATTGCGCGGCCATCCATTGGCTGCCCATCGGGGTCAATCACACGGCCAAGCCAGCTATCGTGAGGGGAGATTGTGGGCGGCCCAAGGTGCGCGACAGGTGCGCCAAGGCGCAGGCCATCAGCGGGGCCCTCAGGCATGACACGCGCGCGCCCGGCTTCCATCCCCAAGACCTCCCCAGTGACGTTGGTGCCAAGACGAACCCGGTCACCAAGGGCCGCGACCCGATCGAGGCCGGACACAATCACGGAGGTGCGCCCGAGGGCGGCGATCTTTCCCACAGCCTGCGCCGTCTTGATGCCACGCAATTGCGCGCGCAGCAGGTCGAACGCGTCAGGGGCTTTGTCGGGGGTTTTGGTGCGATCCATGGCGGGTTCTCCGAGCCTATCGGCGCGTTGATGCGCCTCGATTACGGAATGTAAAGGAATCAGTATTAAGCCTTCGTGTAGCCGAGATGGGAGAAACCCAGATGTTCCAAGGCCTAGAGATTTTTCAACTGGCAGGTGGCCTCGCCCGCCATTCCGCCGCCCGCCAGGCTGTGGTTGCGCAGAATATTGCGAATGCCGACACGCCGGGTTACCGCGCTCGCGATGTTGCCGGGTTTGGTGAGACCTGGCGCAACATGACGGCGGAAGCCCGGGAGGGCCGTGCAGAAATGCCAATGCGTGTTGTGGATGCCGGAACGCCCGCATCACCGAACGGAAACTCCGTCTCCCTTGAATTTGAAATGCTGCGCGGGATTGAAGCGCAACGCTCCCATGATCGCGCCATTCGTATCTATGGATCGGCCTTGTCGATCCTGCGCACAAGTATCGGGCGATAGGAGGCGGGGATGACAGATTTTTCCAGTGCCCTTTCCGTTGCCGCGTCCGGTATGCGCGCCCAGGCCCAGCGCCTGACCCATGTGTCCGAGAATATCGCCAACGCCGATACCCCCGGATATCGCCGTAAGATCACCAGTTTTGAGGTTGAACGCGCTTCAGGTGCGCCGGAAGGCGCCGTTCGGCCCGGCCCGGTGCGTCTGGATCAGAGCGGATTGCCGCAGATCTTTGATCCGTCCCATCCGCTGGCGGATGAGACCGGCAGTTACGCGGGTTCTAACGTTGATCTGGTCATCGAGTTGGCCGACGCCCGCGAAGCACAACGATCTTATGAGGCGAACCTGCGGATATTTGACCAGATCCGGCAAATGTCTTCGTCCCTAAACGAGCTGCTCCGCCGCTAATTTTCACCCACATCTGAGGAGAAACCCGGATGGATATCAGTCAAACCCTTGCCGCGCGGGCTTATGCGCAGCCGCGCATTACCCCGCAACCAACCGAAATGGAGGGTGGCGGCGCGTTCATGCAAGTTGTGTCCAGCTTTACGGAAACCGTGGCTCAGGGGGAGGCTCAGGCGCGCGCCGCGATGACCACAGGCGCCGACCCCCATTCGCTGGTTACAGCCTTGGCGCAGACCGAACTGGCGGTGGAGACGGCCGTCACAATCCGCGACCGCGTGGTTGAGGCGTATCAGGAAATCCTGCGGATGCCGGTCTGACCCATGGATGAAATGATCTTCTTTGATACCCTCCGACAGGGCCTTTGGGTTGCAGTGGTTGTCGCAACGCCGATCTTGGCAGCTGCGCTGTTCTCGGGCGTTTTGGTGGGCCTGTTTCAGGCCCTGACCAGCGTGCAGGAAATGACGCTGACGTTTGTGCCGAAGCTTGCGGCGATTGTGGTCGTGTTCTGGGCCTCCATGGGTTTCATGACCCAAACCCTGACCTCGTATTTCACCGACACTCTTGTGCCGATTATCGCGGGGATGTGAGCCATGGATAACGCCGGATACACGTCCCTCACCCGCCTGTCCGGCCTGATGCGTGAAATGCAGGTTGTGGCAAATAATATCGCCAACATTTCGACCACGGGTTTCCGATCCGAGGGGTTGATCTTCGCCGAGCATGTCGTCGCAACCGGGCGTGATGAGCCGTCTTTGAGCATGGGAACCGCCGTGGGCCGGTCGATCAGCTCCCAACAGGGTGACCTGGAACGGACCGGCAGTGATTTTGACTTCGCCATTGAAGGTGAAGGGTTTTTCTTGATCGAAACGCCGGAAGGCCAAGCGTTGACCCGCGCCGGGGCCTTCGTCCGCAACGAAGTGGGGGAGGTGGTGACGCCGGATGGCAACCTGCTTCTGGATGCCGGCGGCGCGCCGATTTTTGTACCACCCCAAGCGGTGTCTGTGGCGCTTGCGCCTGATGGCACGATCTCTGCTGATGGTCAGCCGTTAACCGTTGTGGGCCTCTATATGCCGAATAATCCGCTGGAGATGACCCGCCGGTCCGGCACCTCTTTCACCGTCGATTCCGGTTTTCTGCCTGCCGAAAACGCCAGCGTTTTGCAGGGCTTCCTGGAACGATCCAACGTTGATCCCGTGAGGCAGATTGCCCGCATGATCGAAGTACAACGGGCCTACGAACTAGGCCAGAGCTTCATGGACGCCGAAGACAATCGCATCCGTGATTTCCTGCGCACCGCAGGCCAGCGCAGCTAAATCCAGAAAGGATTTACCCATGAGAGCCTTGGATATCGCCGCTACCGGCATGAGCGCGCAGCAGATGCGTGTCGACGTGATCGCAAACAACATCGCCAATATGTCGACAACCGGGTACAGCCCGCGCCGCGCCGATTTCGCGGATCTGCATTACCAGCAATTGACCCGCGCCGGTGCGATCAATGCCTCAGATGGCACGGTTGTGCCTGCGGGGGTGCAGCTTGGTCTGGGGGTTCGGCCTTCGGCTGTCACGGTAACCTGGGAACAGGGCACTGTTGCGGCCACTGGCGGTGAGTTGGATATCGCCATCGAGGGGCGCGGCTACATTGAGGTCACGTTGCCAAGCGGCGATAGTTCCTACACCCGCGACGGCGCGCTTCAGCGCACGGGTGACGGGCTGATTGTGACGGCTGACGGGTTTGAGGTGAACCCCGGCATCACCGTCCCCAACGACGCACGTGACATCTCGATCAATGCCAACGGTGAAGTTTATGCCTCTTTTATCGGCGAGGTCGAGCCTCAGTTGCTGGGGCAGCTCAACCTTGTCGGCTTCTCCAACGATAACGGGTTGGAGGCGATTGGGTCGAACCTGTTTCTTGAGACGGCCGCCTCTGGCCCCCCCCTGGCCGGACAACCCGGACAAGATGGGTTGGGGACAATGCGGCAGGGGTATCTGGAGCAATCCTCTGTTGATGCGGTGCGTGAAATTACCGACCTGATCGAGGCGCAGCGTGGATACGAATTGAACGCCAAAGTCCTGACCGCAGCTGACCAGATGCTCAGTGCAACAACGCAGGTGCGCTGATGCGGTGGCTTCTTGTATTGCTGGCATTGGCCAGCCCCGCCGTCGCGCAGGAAACGGTGATTGCTGCTGGCACCATCCGTGGCGCGACCACAATCACCGCCGCCGATGTGGCGATGATCGAAGGCGCAACCCCTGGTGCCCTGTCCGACATTTCAGATGCCATCGGGATGGAGGCACGGATAAATCTGTATCCCGGTCGCCCAATCCGCCCCGGCGATCTGCGCCCACCCGCGATTGTGGAGCGCAATGAGATCGTCTCGATTCGCTACAATTACGGCGGGCTTCTGGTCATGACGGAGGGCCGCGCGTTGGACCGCGCGGCGGAGGGGGAGACGCTGCGCGTCATCAACCTTGCCTCCCGCCAAACCGTTTCTGCCACGGCCACCGCGCCTGGCCTTGTTAGCGTTGGACCCAATCGATGAAGTCACCTGTTCGCACGGCCGCCTTTCTGATCCTTGCCACGCTTGCCCTGTCGGCCTGCTCTCGGTTGGGACAGATTGGGCAAGCCCCTGATCTGACCTCTCCCGCTAGCGGGAACGAGGTCTTTGCCATGAACGTTATTCCGCTGCCGGATGCACGTGACGTGCCGGACCGGGCTGAAGGCGCGTCGCTTTGGACCTCCGGCCGCGCCTCACTTCTTGGGGATCGCCGCGCCAGCATACGTGGAGATATCCTGACCGTGGTTATCGAAATTGACGACAGCGCCGAGTTTCAGAATGCGTCTGAACGGGAGCGTAGCGGCTCTGAGCAGATGGGCATCCCAAACCTTTTCGGCCTGCCGCAAAGGTTGGACGGCTTGTTGACCCGAGGCGGATCCCTGGGGGATGCCGTTGAACTCAACAGCACCAGTCGATCTTCTGGTGAAGGATCGGTGCGGCGCAATGAGCAACTGACCTTGCGGGTTGCGGCGACCATCACCGAGGTTCTGCAAAACGGCGTTGTGCGCATCGAGGGCAGCCAGGAGGTCCGCGTGAACAACGAAGTGCGTGAGCTGCTGGTATCAGGTTACGTCCGGCCTGAAGATATCTCGCGCCAGAATTCGATCGCCTACGACCGGATCGCCGCCGCCCGGATTTCCTACGGGGGGCGGGGCCTTATCACCGACGCCCAGCGCCCGCGCTATGGCCAAGAGGTCGCTGACACCATTCTGCCGTTCTGATCTGAAAGGATCGCCAAGATGATGCGATTATTGTTGCCTGTGATTTTGCTGCTGGTGGGCGTTGGTGGCGGCGTTGGCGCTGGGTTGATGCTGGCTGGTGGCACTGAAGAAACCGCCGCCGACGAGGGTGAGGAAGGCGGAAGCGCCGAAGAAGAAGAGCCTGCGGAAGAAACGGACGCAGATGACGGGCCCGCTGAGCAAGAATCTGCCAATCCGACCCGTGTGGAGCAGACCGGTACCGGCACCGAATATGTGCGCATCAACAACCAGTTTATTGTGCCGATTGTACGCAATGGGTCTGTCCGGTCTCTGGTTGTGATGGGGTTGTCGGTTGAAGTGGATACAGGGCAAAGCGGCGCCGTCTTCACTCTGGAACCGCGCCTGCGCGACAGCTTCCTGCGGGTGATGTTTGCCCATGCCAATGCGGGTGGATTTGATGGCAGATTTACCGAGGCTGACGCCATGGCGCCACTGCGCGAAGCCTTGCGTGAGGCGGCGCAGGGGATATTGGGCCGAGACACCACCCATGATGTTCTGATCACCGACATAATTCGCCAAGACGCCTGACGCCTTCAGGCGTTTAGCGCTGGGATCGGCGGCGGGCTTGCAGGTCTGCCGCCTTTTTCTGTTTGTCGGCCAGTGCCGCAAGCGCATGATCGCGCCCGACTGCTTTGGCCGCCCCACGGCGCGCATTGTCCAGCTTGACGCGCGCTGCCGCCAATTCGGAGAGGACGCCAACCTGTTTAACCCGCAACCGCTCTGCCTGCGCCAGCATCGCACCGGCGATAGCGGGATCGTCGGTGGCAGAGCTTAGCTTGGTGCGATGCGTTGCGATCTCGGCGATGCGCGCTTCGATGCGGCGGATCTCGGCTGTGGCGGCGGCCACCGGCTGCAAGGCCTGATCCGCCATCACACCTGCGATCTGCTGCAACCGGGCCAGGCGGTGCTCTGCCCTGCTCATGTAGCTTTCCGTGCTTTTGATCGCATCAGATCTGCGAAGCGGATCGCGGCGGCGACGGCGCGGTAATGATTGGGCTCCACCGGCGCGCCGACCTTGATGCTGGCGTGAATCGCGCGGGCCGTGGCAGGGTCGGAATAGATCGGCACAGCGCCCTCTGATGCAGCATCCCGAATCCGGCGCGCAACCTCGTCTACACCTTTGGCCACACAGATCGGAACGCCGCCACCGGCGCGATCCCACTTCAGGGCAACCGCGTAGTGGGTCGGGTTCACCACAACCACATCCGCACCGGGCACATCTGCGATCATCTGGTTCATCGCAATCTCCTGCCCCCGCTTGCGGCGTTGCTGCTTCATGTGCGGATCCCCTTCGGAGCTTTTGGTCTCATCCACCAACTCCTGCCGGGTCATTCGGTTGCGCAACTGCAACTGGCTCCATTCCCAGAACCAATCGACGATACCGATCACGGCAGTCATTGCCGCCACAACCATCAGAAAATCGAGCACGAGGCGGCCCAGAAGTTCCAAGACCTGGCCGGGCGTCGCGTAAAGGGCGGCCAAAATCGTCTCAGCCCGCGCCCATAGATAAAGCGCCAGGAAGATCGACACGAGCGCCAGTTTCACCGCCGATTTTGCGAATTGGAACATCCCCTGTGAGCCGTATTTCTGTTTCGCATTCCCTATGGGGGACAACCGGTTCAGTTTCGGTACAAGCTTGGACGGAGTGAACAGCAACGCGCGCTGCGCAATCAGGGAGACCAGCAAAAGGCCGGCAGGGATCAATACAACCGCTGCCGCCGCCAAAAGCGGACCGGACATCAAACCGATAGCTGGCCCATCGCCGCCAGCCGCCAACACCAGCGGCGCCAGCACGTCGGCCCGGCCAAGCGCATTCTGGGTCATCTGCCCGATACTCTGCACCAACCAAGGTGACAGGATCGCGCCGGACAAAAGAAACCCGCCGTAGGCAACGGCGGTGTTGAGGTCGGTAGAGCGGACGATTTCACCTTTATTGCGGGCGTCCTCCATCTTTTTGGGTGTTGCATCATATGGCTTGTCACCGGGGCTGGTATCGTCGCTCATCAGCGCGCTCCAAGCGGGGAGGCCAGCGCGCTTTCAAAAGCAGTCAGCCAGACCGGAAGGATGAACGGCGTGGTGACCAATAGCAGCACCAATCCACCCCAGGTGATCGCGGGGGCGCCCACGAAAGCCACCATCAACTGCGGCATGGCCTTGTTAATCACGCCTAACGCGACGTTGTAGAGGAGGGACGCGATCAGGAATGGGGCGGCCAAAGAAAAGGCGAGGGAGAAACTGGCGCTGACCTGATTCACCCCCCATCCGGCCAGGTCACGTGGGCCGGGTAAGTCGCCGAAGGGCAGCACCGCGTAAGAGCGCATGAACGTTTCAACCAAGTGGATGTGCAGGCCAGACAGGACGGCAAGGGTGACGCCGCCCAACATCAGGATAGCGCCCATCGCGGGAAGTGGTTCTGGCGATGCGCCGCCCATGATCTGGCTCAGGGATGTTGCTTGCGCGGCGATGGTGCCGGCGACTTGCAGGGCGTGAACAAGGAAGCGTAACGCCATGCCGATAATCATGCCGGCCATCGCCTCGGAAAAGAACACAGTTACGGGTGGCATGATGCCACTGACGGCAAGTTCTGGCAGCATCGCGGGGGTCAGAAAAACGGTGAAGGCCAGCGCCGCGCCCAAGCGAATGCGCATCGGGATCATCTGGTCGCCAAGCCCCGGCAACACCAGAAAACACGCGCCAACCCGCAGAAAAACCGCGATTCCGGTGGCCAGCCAAATCTGCGACAGATCGAGGATTTGACCAAGCAGACCGGTCATGGCGCAGCAAGGCCGACAAGGGCCGGCTTGGCTTCCAGCCCGATCTCCTCAAACGAGAACACGGGATTGGGGATGCCGCGTGCCGTTAACACTGTGCGCAGGAACCGGCGGCGCATCGAAGAGGTCACAACCGCCGGGTAGGTGCCCTTTTCGCTGGCGGTGGCAACCTTCTCCCCCACAGATTTTGCCAGTGCGTTGAATTCATCCGGTGGCAGGGCGACTTCTGGAAGGCCACCGTCGCCGCCGATCTGATAGCGCATGAAGATATCTTCCCAGTCGCTGGAGAGTTGGATCAGCGGCAAGGTGCCGTCGCTGCGCTTCATCTCGGCAATCAGCTGGAAGCCAAGGCGTTGGCGAACATGTTCGCAGATCATCTCTGGCTGGGTGGAGGAGCCGCGGGATTCGGCAATTGCTTCAAGGATCAGCGGCAGGTTGCGGATCGACACCTGCTCGGCCAACAGCAGGCGCAGGATCGAGTGGAGCAGATCAAGCGGGACCTTGTCGGGGACCAGTTCGTTGAGGAGTCGGCGGTTCGCTTCAGAGCGGGGGCCATCGCTGAGGGTCACGAAGGCATCAAGCTGGCGCTGCAGGGTTTTGAACGTCATCAGGCGCGAGAGGTTTCTCTTGATGACCTCCAGAAGATGTGTGGCCAGAACCTCGGACGGGGTCACAACTGTCATCCCGGCAAGCCCCGCGCGTTCACGGTCACGGGGGTCGATCCAACGGGCGGGGGCGCCATAGACGGGTTCGGATGTTTCCTCACCTTCGGGCAGGTCAATTGCGCCGTCCTGAGTCAACATCAGGACACGCGCGGGGTTCAGGCGGGCGGTTGCATGCTCTACCCCAAGCAGCCGGATGGAGTAGGTGCCGGGCGCCAGGTCGCCGCGATCCGTCAGGCGCATTTCGGGAAGGATCACGCCAAACGCCCGCGCCACATGTTCACGCATGTTCTTGATCCGCGCATCCAGGCCGGTGGCCGGGTCAAGCGCGAGGCTAACAAGATCAGGGGAAAATTCGACGTGGATGTCATCAACATCCAGAAGGTCGCCGGTGGTCTCTTTCGGGGTTTCCGTGGCGGTGGTATCTGGCGCGTCTGCGGTGGCCTCCTCTTCCGCGATGGTCTTGGCGCGCCAATAAGCCGCTGCCCCAAGGCCAATTGCGCCAAGCATAAACGGCGCGATTGGCAGGCCGGGCACCAACGCAAATACCCCCATCAAAATCGTAACCGTCGCCAGCGCCGAGGGGTGTTT
>JAESTV010000172.1 GCA_016763475.1 Roseicyclus sp. | reverse complement strand
GCGGGAAAGGGGGACATGTCATTGGGCATGACCCGATCCTCCCGCGATTCCGGTTAACGCACCGTTACCGGACCAGATCAAACTGAGGGCGTCTGGCCACAGGCCCGAAATGCCGCAACCGCACTGGCGGCCCGACCCAGGCTCACCATCAAGGTGATCTCGGCGCTGATTGCGGTTGTCGTATGGTTGAACTGCAACCCATCCAGCAGGTTGCCAAACCCCCGATCAGACACGTTGAGCCTGCGGCGATCAGGTGACACCACATGGCGGTTTGGGTGAGTGAAATTGGACTGTACGCCCTCGAACCAGATCTCAAAGGTGGGCGGGGCAGGCCAAGGGGCCGGTCCGGCCAGGGTGATCGTGTGAAGCGGCAGGCTGGGGTCAAATGTCAGCCGGATATCTGCGCCATCCTCGGCTTGGGGCAAGGGACACAACACGCATCCGTGCCAACTTCCCTGGCATGGGCACCCCCTCATCAGGGCCAAACCCAGAATGGCCCTACGCCCCTTAACAGGAGACTGCGCCGATTTTGGGTGCGTTTTATTGGCCCGAGTCCTTCGGTGGGGCACAACGAGTGGTGGACAAGGCGGGACATTGGCACCTTCCTGTGGGTGACCATATGAGTGGGCCTGGCCACGTTCAATCGGCCAAGCCAAAGAGGGACCAACATGACCCGTGATGAGTTCAATGTCTTTTGCGGCGGGCTGAAGGCCACGTCTCATGTGGTGCAATGGGGCAATTCGGATGTGTGGAAAGTCGGGGGCAAACTGTTCGCCGTGTGCGGCTGGCACGAGAGCGACGCCGCGTTTACCTTCAAAGTGGGTGATGTGGCGTTTGAGGTTCTGGGTGGCGAACCCGGCATCCGCCCCGCGCCGTATCTGGCGTCACGGGGGATGAAATGGCTTCAGGTCTATGAGGAGGGTGCGCTGAGTGAGGCGTCCCTGCGCGATCATATCGTGATGAGCTATGACATGGCGGTGGGGAGGTTGACCAAGAAGCTGCGGGCGGAGTTGGGGGTATAGCGGCGACCGGGCCACACCGGGCGCTCGACAGACCGGAAATCCTTCACCGTCGCGCCACAAAAATACCATCTGCGGGTACGATCCTTCACCGTCGCCAAAATGAAGTAGACCGATGCGTGTACCACTGATCTTGCTCCTGTTATCCCTTTCCTGCGCGGGGGGATCCTTTGCAATTGATAGCTCAACCCTTTCGCTGCCCTTGGCCGTATCGCTGCTTGCCGCCATAGCTGCCGTACTTCTTGTCGCAAAAGCGCTGGTGCGCCGCCGGAAAAGCGCCACCCGCACCTCGCGCCGGTCCCGGAACGCGGGGCCGCATGTGATCATCGATGGATCAAACGTCATGCACTGGAATGGCGGGGCGCCGCGTTTGGCCACCTTGCGAGATGTCATCACCTTGTTACGGAAGCAGGGGTATCAGCCGGGCATCATTTTTGATGCCAATGCAGGCTACAAATTAGACGACTGCTACCTTGACGACCGGCACTTCGCGAAGTTGCTGAACCTGCCCGACAACCGCGTCCTCGTGGTTGGGAAGGGTGAGCCGGCAGACCCAACAATCCTTGCGGCGGCGCGGGACATGAAGGCCAAAGTCATTACCAACGACAGATTCCGCGATTGGGCCGCGGATTTCCCCGAGGTTGCAACCACCGGCCACCTGGTACGAGGTGCGTATCGGCAGGGAAAGCTGTGCCTGGACGAGGGCGCTTTGGCGGCCTGAGGGTCGGTTCGACCATGGGGGATGAAGCACCCGGTAGACAGCTTGAAGCGCGGACGGGCGGTGTCCTGATGGCGATGAAACATTGATGCCTGAATAACGCACCCAATGCGGAATCAAGACCGATAGGCCGCCGCCGCGCCAGCGTCATACCACAGGGATGCGTTCAGCATCACATGCTCCAGAGCGGGAGATTTCTTTATAAAACCCACAGTAACACGAAGCAGAAAAAGAATAACCCCGATGACATATCTGAGATGCTTGGGCTGGGTTTGCAGATGAATATTGTAAGCGGCTGACCTCACCGCCTCCCCGGCCGCGCCTTCCCACCCCGCATCCCGCCTCGTCCAGCCGTACTCCGGCCGGACCCTTTCTGGGCGTCCTCTACCGCTGCATCCACCGCGTATTGTCGCGCCAGGGGATCATCGGCAATTGTCAGCTCCACGGTTTCCAGTCGCTTAACCTCGTCACGCATCCGCGCCGCTTCTTCGAACTCGAGGTTCTCAGCGGCTTTGCGCATCTTGGCGCGCAGGGCTTCCAGGTGGGCGTGCAGGTTGGCTCCAACCAACGGCTTTTCGATCTGCGCTGTCACGCGGTTCATGTCCACGTCACCTTTATAGGTGCCCATCATGATGTCTTCGACGTTCTTCTTGATCGTCAGCGGCGTGATGCCGTGTTCGATGTTGTAGGCGACCTGTTTGGCGCGGCGGCGGTCGGTTTCGCGCATCGCACGTTCCATGGAGCCGGTGATCTTGTCGGCATACATGATGACGCGGCCCTCGGAGTTGCGCGCGGCCCGTCCGATGGTCTGGATCAGTGAGGTTTCCGAGCGCAGGAACCCCTCCTTGTCAGCGTCCAGAATCGCCACCAGCCCACATTCCGGGATGTCCAAACCTTCGCGCAGCAGGTTGATGCCGATCAGCACGTCAAACGCCCCAAGGCGCAGATCACGCAGGATCTCGATCCGTTCCAAGGTGTCGATATCGGAGTGCATGTAGCGCACGCGGATGCCCTGTTCGTGCATGTATTCGGTCAGGTCTTCCGCCATGCGTTTGGTCAATGTGGTGCAAAGCGTGCGAAACCCGTCCGCCGAAACCTTGCGGACCTCGTCCAGCAGATCATCAACCTGCATTTCAACCGGGCGGATCTCGATCTGCGGGTCAACCAGGCCGGTGGGGCGGATCACCTGTTCGGTGAACACGCCGCCCGCCTGGTCCAGCTCCCACGCTGATGGCGTGGCCGAAACAAACACAGATTGCGGGCGCATTGCGACCCATTCCTCAAACTTCAGAGGCCGGTTATCCATACATGACGGCAGGCGAAAGCCGTGTTCGGCGAGGGTGAACTTGCGCCGGTAATCGCCGCGGTACATGCCGCCGATTTGCGGGACCGAGACGTGGCTTTCGTCCGCAAACACAATGGCATTGTCGGGGATATATTCGAACAGGGTCGGGGGCGGCTCACCGGGGGCGCGGCCTGTCAGGTAGCGCGAATAATTCTCGATCCCGTTGCAGACGCCGGTGGCCTCCAGCATCTCAAGATCGAAGTTTGTGCGTTGCTCCAGCCGTTGAGCCTCCAGCAGTTTCCCCTCGCCGATCATTTGATCGAGGCGCATCTGCAGCTCGGATTTGATCCCCTTCATCGCCTGCTGCATGGTTGGGCGAGGCGTCACGTAATGGGAGTTCGCGTAGATGCGGATTTTCTCGAAGGTGTCGGTCTTTTGGCCGGTGAGGGGGTCAAATTCGGTGATGCTCTCCAGGTCCTCACCAAAGAAGCTCAGCTTCCACGCTCGATCCTCAAGGTGGGCGGGCCAGACCTCCAGTGAATCGCCACGTACCCGGAAGGTGCCACGCTGGAAGGCGGCGTCGTTGCGGCGGTATTGTTGGGCCACCAGATCAGCGATCACCTTGCGTTGGTTGTATTCGCGCCCGGCGTGCAAATCCTGGGTCATTGCGCCGTAGGTTTCTACGGAGCCGATACCGTAAATGCATGAGACCGAGGCCACGATAATCACGTCATCCCGCTCCAGAAGCGCCCGGGTGGCCGAGTGGCGCATCCGGTCGATCTGTTCGTTAATCTGGGATTCCTTCTCGATATAGGTGTCGGATCGCGCCACATAGGCTTCGGGCTGGTAGTAATCGTAGAAGCTCACGAAATATTCGACCGCGTTGTCGGGGAAGAAATTCTTGAATTCGCCGTAAAGCTGCGCCGCGAGGGTCTTGTTGGGCGCAAGGATAATTGCGGGGCGCTGGGTGCCCTCGATGATTTTTGCCATCGTGAAGGTTTTGCCGGTGCCGGTCGCGCCCAGAAGCACCTGGTTGCGTTCGCCGTCGTTCAGGCCTTGGCTTAGTTCCACAATCGCCGTGGGCTGATCTCCGGCTGGCTCAAACTCGGACTGCAACACAAAGGCTTTGCCACCCTCCATCTTGAGGTGGGCCCGCATATCCACAGCGCGCGCATCCACGGCCCGCGTATCCACGGCACGGCCCGTTTCGGGCATCTGTTCGGGTGAATTGTTGTGCATGGGGATTCTCCGTGGGCGCTTCACTAGAATGGAGCGTTCGTGCGCGCCTGCAAGGGGGTGTGTTGTCAGCTGGTGACAGCATGGTGTCAGGAGGCTGGGGTCGGGGACCGCACGCCGGTTAACATTTCATAAGGGAAAATGGCCAAAAGGTTAACGGAATAAGGGGAATTTTGCGGAGTATTCCTTTGCTCTCGCGGGGCGCTAGGCGTAGGTTTGTCAGGCAAGCAGCAGAAGCGGTTGCCGGCCCAGGCCGTACCCACCCACCCCTCGCTCCCTCGGCTAGGGCTGGCAACCAACTCTCCCCCCACATCGCTGACCCATCCTATTGCATCGCCAGATGTGGTATGGCTTTGGCCGTTCTGGACGGAGCTTACCCCATGCGTCTTATCCTCATCTGCCTTGTGTCGATGTCCCTCAGTCAGGCCGCCAGTCACGCGGCGTTGGCTGACGCCGACCCACCCCGGCCTTTTGTGGACGCGGAGGCAGCCGTGCAAATCAGTGGCCCGGCGGAGGTTGTTTTCGACTGGACCGTGGATCGCTGCGCCGATCATCACTTCGCCGATCTGCCGGTGCGGGCGTTCCGGGGGGCAGATGGGGCGGTCAACCTGATCCTCGGCCATCACGTAACCCGGCGTATGGTTGGCCCCGATTTTGGCACCCTATCCGTCGAATGTGATATCCTGCTGGCCTCCACCAGCGCCCGCGATCCCGAACAATTCGCCAATACCGAATGGATTGCCGCCACCTATGCCACCACCAATGGCGACGGTGATATCGTGCACGCCCTGATCCACAACGAATACCAGGGCAACCGCTACCCCGAGTGCCGCACAGCTGATTACTTCCGCTGCTGGTACAACACGATCACCTATGCCCGGTCCAATGATGGCGGCGCGTCCTTCGGCTACCCAATTGCACCACCGCAACATCTGGTTGCCTCGCTCCCGGAGCCTTACCGCCCCGACGAAGGCATCTTTGGCGCGTTCAGCCCGTCCAACATCCTTTCCCACGATGGGCATTTCTATGTGTTCCTGAAGGTGCAGACATACCCGCTGGAAACCCAGCATACCTGCCTGATGCGCACCGATACCCTGGGTGACCCTGACAGCTGGCGCTTCTGGGACGGTGCCGGGTTCAACGGGCTCTTTGCCGACCCCTACCGTGACGATTTGCGTGCGATGCGGGCCACAACCTGCACACCTGTTGCCCTGCCGCAGATTGCACAGATGTATGAGGCGGTGACGTGGAACACGGAGTTGCAGCGCTTCATCCTGATCGGCACCAGCTCCGATCCGGCGCGCAGCCCCAACCCTTATGGCTTCTATTACGCTCTGTCCGAAGATCTGATCACCTGGAGTATGCGCCAGCCACTACTGGAAGTGCGCTTGCCCTGGCGCGCGACCGGACGTGAGGCGGTGTACCTGTACCCAACCCTCATCGATCACGACAGTGACAGCCGGAATTACGAGACCTCCGGCGCCACTGCCTATCTGTATTTCACCAGGCTCAACTTTGGCTCTGGTGATCTGGATCGTGACTTGATCCGGATGCCGGTCAGCATCCGCGCCAACGAGTGATTTTGGCGCATTCGCCGGGACGGTGATTTTGGCGCATTCGCCGGGACGGTGATTTTGGCGCATTCGCCGGGACGGTGATTTTGGCGCATTCGCCGGGACGGTGATTTTGGCGCATTC
>JAESTV010000171.1 GCA_016763475.1 Roseicyclus sp. | reverse complement strand
GGAATGTCGGATCGTGGACCCCTCCACGTTGGAGGATCTGGGTCCGGGGCAGGAGGGGGAGCTGTGGGTCCGGGGGCCGCAAGTGATGAAAGGCTATCTCAACAATCCCGACGCCACGGCACAGACCATGGCCGAGGGGGGCTGGCTGCGCACCGGTGATTTGGCAGAGATCGACGGCGACGGCTTCATGTTCATCCGCGACCGCCTGAAAGAGTTGATCAAATACAAGGGCTTCCAAGTTGCCCCCGCCGAAGTGGAGGCCGCGTTGTGCGCCCTTGAGGGCGTCATGGACGCCGCCGTCATTGGCCGGAAGGATGCCGAAGCCGGAGAGGTGCCAATTGCCTTCGTGGTGATCAATGGCACCGTCAACGAGGCGACATTACGCGCCCATTGTGAGGGCTGTCTGGCCAGCTACAAGCGGCCGGTGGAGTATCGGTTTGTGGATAGTGTGCCCAAATCGGCCAGCGGAAAGATCCTGCGGCGCGAGTTGCGCGACGCGTTGTGAGGCGGGGGCCAGGAGAGGACCAGGAGAGGGCCATGCCGTCCCACAAGCCGCAAAAGCAGGTGCGCCGGTCCTTCACCTGATACGTCCGCACAGCACCCTGAGATACGGCATCACGCTTGAAATCTTCGCTGAAAACCGGCTTTGCCATGAAGGCCTCAAGGCCTGAAAGCCCGGCAAGAAATTGTCTGAAAATCTGGGGGCTATTCCCCTCGCTTCAGGTTTGTACAGGCAACGAACGCAAAACGATCACCAGCGCATAATATTCAGGGGGGTGCTTGAGGATGAATTTTGCTCCCCAGGGTAGCCGGGCTGATCTGCGGCACCTTTCTGGAGCGGTCCGAGTGAGCGCTTGAAGCAATCGCCGAGCACTCACGGAAAGAATGGGGCTGCAATATCTGGCCTTGGGGTGGTGTCTTCGGAGCGGCGCTTCGCGGTCATTTCGACCTGCCCAATTGATGTGCCCAATAGGCGGGCGGTGGGCCACGATCTTGCCGCCGCCATCCATGGAATTCCGAAGGCGGGCACTGCCTCGATGACCTGACACCTGACCGGGCCAATACGAACGCTGCCGCCCGCGCCGGAGCCTCTGTCCACCCCCCGCAGTTTGCCCTCTGAGCCATCGCATTTGCCGCACCGCCGCCCGTTGACCACCTCGCGCACCGGGCGTAAACCGTTTCCGACCGCACCCGTGGAGCCACCATGTCAGAGCTTCTGTCCAACTACGCACCGATCCTGATCTTTCTGGGCCTGGCTATTGGCCTGTCCGTCTTGCTGATTCTGGCGGCGGTTGTGCTGGCTGTCAGCAACCCGGACCCCGAAAAGGTCAGTGCTTATGAGTGTGGGTTCAACGCGTTTGATGATGCGCGGATGAAGTTTGACGTGCGTTTCTATCTGGTTGCGATCCTGTTCATCATTTTCGACCTCGAAATTGCGTTCCTGTTCCCATGGGCCACGGCCTTTCCGGGGTTAAGTGACCTCGCGTTCTGGTCGATGATGATTTTCCTGGGGGTGCTGACAATCGGCTTCGCCTACGAGTGGAAAAAAGGCGCGTTGGATTGGGAATAGGCCGGTTTGGCCAGCTCTGCCGCTAAAGGTTCCTTTGCCTCTGTGATCTTTTGCGTCCGGGCGGGCTGGCTCCGGGCTTTGCCGCGCCTCAACCCCTGCTGGCCGCAAGGGAATCTGCCCCGCCACCTGCCCTGCCACCAGCCGGTGTGATCAGCCGGGAAAAGCGCCTGATATTGGCCGGTTTCACTCCCGATGGCCCTGATCGGTCCTTGTTTGGCCCGAGATGGGCCCGAGATCCGCAGGTTGTGGGCCGGGGCTACTACCCATGGGTGCGACAAGGTCACACCACCCAATTCACGCACCCACGTTGACCCCGGCGCGCTGCCCCCGTATTTTCGGGGGCGAATGACATAAGGGTGAGCCACAATGGGTGTAGCGACCACGCCGAACCACGCCGGTGCCGACCAAGAGGTTGCCACAGAAGCGTTGAACCGCGAGCTGCAGGACAAGGGCTTTCTGCTCACCTCGTCCGAGGACATCATCAATTGGGCGCGCACGGGGTCGCTCCATTGGATGACCTTTGGCCTCGCGTGTTGCGCGGTTGAGATGATGCACGCCTCAATGCCGCGGTATGATGCGGAGCGATTTGGTATCGCGCCACGGGCCTCTCCACGCCAGTCGGATGTGATGATTGTGGCCGGCACCCTGACCAACAAGATGGCCCCGGCGCTGCGCAAGGTCTACGACCAGATGCCAGAGCCGCGTTACGTGATCTCCATGGGATCATGCGCCAACGGTGGCGGCTATTATCACTACAGCTATAGCGTTGTGCGCGGCTGTGATCGGATTGTGCCGGTTGATATCTACGTGCCCGGCTGCCCGCCGACGGCGGAAGCACTGCTTTACGGCCTCCTGCAGTTGCAGCGGAAAATCCGCCGCACCGGGACAATTGCACGCTGAGGATCGGATATGTTTGACAGCGGCGACATCGTTTGTTTGAGACGAAGCGGCCTGACAATTTTGATGTGGGGTGAGGATATCGACCGAAACCTGACCTGCGACTGGTTCCCAGTTGATGAGGCCAGATGCGTGTCGTTCCAAAGAGACCCGCTGGAGAAGGTGACCCAATGACCCAAGCCCTGAAAGAGCTTGCCGAGTACCTGTCCGAGAAACGCTCGGACGACGTATTGGCGACCCATATCAATGATATGGGTGAGCTGAGCATTGATGTGACGCCTGCGCATCTGGTGGAATTCATCGGCTTCCTCAAGACCGACCGCACCACCCGGTTCTCGACTCTGGTTGATATCACAGCGGTGGATTACCCCAGCCGGGATCGCCGCTTTGATGTCGTCTATCATTTCCTGAGCATGTACCAGAACCACCGCATCCGGGTGAAAGCCACGATCCGCGAGGAAGACATGCTGCCCTCGATCACCAGCGTGCATTCCTCAGCAGGTTGGTACGAACGTGAGATCTACGACATGTTCGGCATTCTGTTCACCGGACACGACGATCTGCGCCGCCTGCTGACAGATTACGGCTTCCGCGGTCATCCCCTGCGCAAAGATTTTCCGACAACCGGCTACACCGAAGTCCGGTATGATGAAGAACTGAAGCGCGTGGTTTACGAACCTGTCAGTCTGATTCAGGAATACCGGCAGTTTGATTTCATGTCCCCATGGGAGGGGGCTGAATACATCCTTCCCGGTGATGAAAAGGCGAAAGAGGAGGTTGCGAAATGATCTGGTATCTTGTCTTTGCTGCCCTGTTCATCATTCCACTGTGGAAACTGGTGCCTGACTACCGCCTGCCGCAATGGGCGGCGTTGATTGTCCTCATCCCGCTTGGGATATTCGTTTTGCTCTGGGTCATGGCATTTCGGGACAAAATCAAAATTCCGGGGATCGATACATGATGGACGGCGATATCCGCACAAATACCTACGATGACGGCTCCACCGATTTTGAGACCGGTGAGCAGAAGATTCGCAACTTCAACCTGAACTTCGGGCCTCAGCACCCTGCCGCTCACGGCGTTTTGCGGCTGGTGCTGGAGTTGGACGGCGAGATCTGTGAACGCTGCGATCCGCACATCGGCCTGCTGCACCGTGGCACTGAAAAGCTGATGGAAAGCCGCACGTACCTGCAAAACCTGCCGTATTTCGACCGGCTCGATTATGTGGGCACGATGAATCAGGAACATGCCTGGTGCCTGGCGATTGAGCGGATGACGGGCACCGAAGTGCCCCGCCGCGCGCAATTGATCCGGGTGTTGTATTGTGAGATCGGGCGGATCCTGAACCACCTTCTCAACGTCACCACGCAGGCGCTTGATGTTGGCGCGCTGACGCCGCCGCTCTGGGGTTTTGAAGAGCGTGAGAAGCTGATGATCTTTTATGAGCGTGCCTCTGGCGCACGTCTGCATGCGGCCTATTTCCGGCCCGGCGGTGTGCACCAGGATTTGCCGCCAGAGTTGATCGACGATATTGATGTCTGGGCGGATGAGTTCCCCAACATGCTTGATGATATCGACGGTCTGCTGACTGAGAACCGCATTTTCAAACAGCGCAACGTCGACATTGGCATCGTGACGGAGCAGGACATTCAAGATTGGGGCTTCTCCGGCGTCATGGTGCGCGGATCGGGCTTGGCCTGGGACCTGCGCCGCGCGCAGCCCTATGAATGTTATGATGAGTTCGAGTTTCAGATCCCCGTCGGCAAGAACGGCGATTGTTACGACCGCTACCTCTGCCGCATGGCCGAAATGCGCGAAAGCACAAAGATTATCCATCAGGCCTGCGCCAAGTTGCGCATGGATGAGAACAAGGGCGCAGTGATGGCGCGGGGCAAGATGGCGCCGCCGTCACGAGGTGACATGAAAACTTCGATGGAGGCGCTGATCCATCACTTCAAGCTCTACACCGAAGGCTTCCACGTGCCCGCGGGTGAGATTTACGCCTGTGTTGAAGCCCCCAAAGGTGAGTTTGGCGTTTTTCTGGTGGCTGACGGCTCCAACAAACCCTACCGCGCCAAGATCCGCGCACCGGGTTTCCCACATTTGCAAGCGATGGATCACCTGTGCAAAGGCCACCAACTTGCCGATGTGTCGGCCATTTTGGGGTCACTCGATATCGTGTTTGGGGAAGTGGATCGGTAAGCCGCTTGGGCGTTTGCGTTGTGCCCTCCGACTTTTGGCGAACCGGCCACCTGCGCCACTGCACAACCGGAGGTGGCAACCTGTCGTGACCTGACACACGCCTGTGACCTGACACACGCCCGTGACCTGACGCACGCCCGTGACGCTGTTCAAAACAGTCACATCAATGGTTGGGACTCACCCATGCAAAAGCCGCGTGGAGAGCGGTTCGTATCGCGGCACACTGGAATTGCCCCTAAAGCGCTGTGCGTTTGATTCGCAGTCCCCTGACCAATGAGCGCGGTTGTTTCACAAACCGCTGTCTCAGATAAAACGCAAAACGCTGTAGATGATGCGCGCCCACTGTCGGTCTGTGGGTTCATTTTCGCGCGTGCGGTCGACTCTCGGATCGGCTTGATCTTGTGTATGATGCGGGGACCGGCGAACGTGTCGCCACGCAATCGCGCCCGACGCTGACAATCTAG
>JAESTV010000170.1 GCA_016763475.1 Roseicyclus sp. | reverse complement strand
TCCGGCCCGGCTCCCTTTTCGCGCCCCTCCGGCCCGGCTCCCTTTTCGCGCCCCTCCGGCCCGGCTCCCTTTTCGCGCCCCTCCGGGGCGGCTCCATGATAGGCATTCACGTTCTGCCCAAGCAGGGTGATCTCACGCACACCGCGCGCAACCAGATCACGCGCCTCACCGATCAGGCGATCAACCGGGCGCGACACCTCGGTTCCGCGCGTATAGGGCACCACACAGAACGCACAAAACTTGTCGCAGCCTTCCTGAACCGTCAAAAACGCCGTCGGCCCACGCCGCGATGTGCGCGCCTTTGGCAGCAACGCAAATTTGTCTTCCTCGGGAAAGTCCGTATCCAGCGCCTTCTCACCCCGGTCCACAGCCTCCATCATCGTGGGCAGGCGATGATAGGTCTGCGGCCCGACAACCAGATCAACCAACGGCTGACGCCGCATGATCTCTTCCCCCTCAGCCTGCGCGACACATCCGGCCACGCCAATCTTCAGATCGGGGTTTGCGTCCCGCAACGGACGCAAACGGCCAAGCTCGGAATACATCTTTTCCGCCGCCTTTTCGCGGATATGGCACGTGTTGAGGAGGATCATATCCGCGCCCTCTGGCGTGTCGATCTGCTCATACCCACTTGCGCCCAAAGCCTCAGCCATGCGCTCACTGTCATAGACGTTCATCTGACAGCCATAGGTCTTCACAAACAGCTTCTTGGTCATTTGGGGGTGCCCCGGCCTTGGATAGGGAAATCTCAACGGGTGTGATGTATCCCGCCGTTGCCCGCGCGGCAACCGATGGCGGAATTGCAAAACGGCGCGTTCGCAGGCATCTTGTCACAAAACACGATCAAACATTCGAGCCGAGCAGCGGATTCCATGAATTTCAACACCCTGTCCAGTTTCCGATCGGCACCAGCCGCCAGTTTCGGCAAAGGCCCCTTTGCTGTCCTGATCGCCGAGGATCGGGTGGAGCTTGAATCGTCGCTTGATCACCTGCATTCGCTGGCGTTCAAGGCAGTATTTGTTCTCGCCCCTGAAGAGATTGACGTGCCGGACCCGGCGCCGTCGTCGAAAACTACACAACACGTCATTCGCCATCCCTCCCGCCGGCCCGGCGCCACCCAGGCCATCGTGAACGCACTGATCGAAAAAGTCCCGGGTCAGTGGATCCACTACTGCTACAACGGCGAATATCTGTTCTTCCCGTTCTGCGAAGACCGCAAAGTGGGGGAGTTGGTGAGCTGGGTGATGGAAGAACGACGGGCATCCGTGCTGACTTATGTGGTGGACCTCTACGCCGGAGACCTGTCTTCCCACCCCAATGCCGTCGACCTGGACAGCGCCCTTCTCGACGGCTCGGGTTACTACGCCGAAACCCGGCGCGGCGGACCTGAGGAAGACGAGGTGATGGAGCGGCAGTTGAACTTCTACGGCGGCCTTCGCTGGCGGTTTGAGGAACACGTTGCCAAACCCAAGCGCAAGATCGACCGTGTGGGGCTGTTCCGGGCCGAACCCGGCCTGACCCTGCGCGCTGACCACACCTTGTCCAATGAAGAATACAACACTTATTCCTGCCCCTGGCACCATTCCCTCAGCGCCACGATCTGCTCGTTCCGCGTCGCCAAGGCCCTGCGGACCAATCCCGGAAGCCGCCACGACATCACCGATTTTCGCTGGCACAAATCAGTGCAATTTCATTGGTCCTCCATGCAATTGATGGAGCTTGGGCTGATGGAACCCGGACAGTGGTTCTAAGGCATTTTAGCGAAAGCACACCGCCGGGTTAGCCCCTTGGTTACCTGTTTCCCGTCCTATTTCGTCGCAAGATCATGTGACGAGGCAAAAGATGGCAGGCACCAGCGGCAACGGCTCATTTATTGGCCCCTCCGGCGATGAGGGGATCGGCGGCTTGGGCAATGATCCCACGATACTGGGCAGCGATGGCGGTGGCGATGACGGTAGCGATGGCGGCGGTCGCGATGACGGCACCTTCGTTTATCGCGACGGCCATGGCTGCGACCTGATCAAAGGCTTTGATGTCGCGGAGGGTATAATCGCCTTTGACATGGCCGAAATTTCGAACTTTTCGGACGTTCAGGCCCGTATGTCAGAGGCGGAAAGCGGCACCATAATCACCTATGACAACGGCCATACGCTGCGGTTGGAAGGTATTGCAAACTCAGAGCTTTCGGTCGCAAACTTCCAATATTCCGCAGGGCCGGTTTGTTTTCTCGCGGGAATGCCGATCTGCACGGAACGGGGCAATATCCCGATTGAAGACCTGCGCCCCGATGACGTGATCTGGACAAAAGATCGCGGCTGGCAAGCGCTGAAACTGGTGGTGCTGGAAACGATCGTGTTCAGCCACCGCGACGATCCGGCCAAGCCGGTGTTGATCCCTCAAGGCGCCCTTGGTGACAATATGCCGACCTCAGACCTGATCGTCTCCCCGCAGCACCGCGTCTTGCAGATCCTGCCTGATTTCGGGGAAGAGGTGCTGGTGCCCGCCGTCAAACTGATCGGCTACAACGGAATTCGCCGGATGCGGGGCAAGAAACGCGCGAAATACATGAACGTCGTGCTGGAGCGGCATTGTGTCATTCAAGCTGCCGGATGTTGGGTCGAAAGCCTGCTTGTCACGCGCCGCTCCTTGTCACAGCAAAGCGCCGCCGCGCGCTACCTGTTGGGTCACGCACTCAAAGTGGAACCCGCGAATCGGATCGAACAAAAAGGCATTCGGCCACGTGAATTGAAATTGGCCTGACGCGCAGACACATGGGGCGGCCCCGAAAAGGCCGCCCCTGTTCATTGTGCCCGCATTTTCCCTGGGTCCGCGTGGATTCGGCCCCCGTGGGATGGGTCCGCGTGGAATGGGCCCGAAACTCAGGCCTCAGTCGGAGGCGCTTCAATCGCAGCCGCACTACCGGCCCCGATCTCGATCCGACGCGGCTTCAACGCTTCGGGCACTTCGCGCACCAGGTCGATATGAAGCATTCCGTGCACAGCCTCGGCACCCGTCACACGGACATGATCGGCAAGATGGAACCGCTTTTCAAACGCACGTGTGGCGATCCCACGGTGCAGATACGTGCGTTTGTCCTCAACCTTTTCGCGGCGCGCGGCGATCACCAACTCATGTTGGCGCTGCTCAACCGTCAGGTCAGCGTCCGAAAATCCAGCCACGGCGACCGAAATCCGATACGCATGGTCATCCAGTTTTTCGATGTTGTATGGGGGGTACGTTGTTTGCCCGGCATCCTGGGTCAGAACGCGGTCCAGCATGTCAGCCACGCGGTCAAAGCCGACAGTGGCACGGTATAGGGGCGAGAAATCATAAGTTCGCATGGGTCATCCTCCAGTGAGCGATAACAATAAAAGTAGGCTTGCCCTGATCGAAAGGCGCAGGCCCGGTTGCTTTGCGTCAGCCCGCGAGGCGGCACCAACAGAAATGATTTGGGAAGGCGCGCGCGGGGTTTCAAGACCCCGCAACGTTACGGTCGGATGAACCGCGCCCCGATAGTTTCGCGCCCGTCGTTGCCTTGACCGATGAAGGTCAGGGACCCACCCGTGGCCCCAAACACACCCTGCCGTTCACGTTGGTCGAGCAGCATCGACAATTGTCCGTCAAGGATCACGGCAAGCGATATCTGCTCACCATCAACGTCAGCGCGCGCCGACATCACAGCGATAACTTCCGGGTGGCCATCAACCAGACGCAACACCGGAGAGCCCGATGAACCAGACGCCACTTCACACGACAACGTCCGAACCGATCCATTACGCGACAGAATATCGCAATCCTCTTCAATGGACGCATGGGCTTCGCGGTCCTGACCATAAGACACTACCGTGACGGGGGTTGACCGGCGCCCGGTTCGGCCGGTGGGGATCGGCGTGATGGAGGGGTTTGCGATCGGGCGTTGCAACTCCAACAGCGCCAGATCCAGGCCAATCATCTCAATCTCTTCCCCCTCCTCCGCCACATAACCCGGCAATTCCATCATGCGCCGAACCGAGCGCACGGCCTCTGCCCGACCATGGCGCAACCCGGCCGAGAACGTCAGGTCACCCGCGTCGAAGCGGGCGTTTGTGCGCGGATGATACAGGCAATGGGCTGCGGTCAGCACCAGATCCGGTGCAATCAACGTGGCCGAACAAAACGAGACGCCGGTGTCGAGGCGGCCCACGGCGCTCCACGGCGCTGCGGCATCCGCTGTTCCAAGTGCCCGCAAGCCCCCGATGGACGCCGCGCGCTGATCACTTGGCAAATCCTGCGCCGCCACACCTGTGCTGATGGCGCAAAAAATTATCGCATAAATGGTCCGATACATCGCCGACGCTCCTGTCCCTTTGCGGGTCAGGTAATCGGAAAGCGCGGCAAGAATATGGCCTTTGCTGAAACAATTGCACAGTACGTCCGGCCCGCGCGCCGGTCGGAAGGGGCACAGGGGTGGGCAGGTGGGCGGGCAGGTAGGGAGCGGCGGTTCAGGGCGGTGTGCGGACCAGACGAGTGACGCCGGTTCAGCGCAACATCGGCACCGCAGGCACGTCACGTCCCCGATCCAACGCTGCGGGCCGAGGCCCCCCCGTCGCCCAATCCAGCAATTCGACGGTATGTACAATCGGCACATCGGTGCCGGTCCCGATCTGCATCATGCAGCCAATATTACCTGCCGCGATAATGTCAGGTCGCACAGCCTCCAGCGCCTGCACTTTCAGCGCCTTTAACTGCCCCGAAATCTCGGGTTGCATCAGGTTGTAGGTCCCCGCCGATCCACAACACAGATGTGCATCCGCAGGCTCCACCACCTTGAACCCGGCGCGCTTCAGCAGGTCTTTGGGGTAGGTCTTGATCTGCTGGCCATGCTGCAACGAACACGCCCCATGATAGGCCACACACACGTCACCCGCCCCGGCCCCTGAAAACGCCTCCGCCCCCTCGGGAAGCAACTTGATCAACACTTCCGAGATGTCTTTGGCGATCCCCGCCACCGCCGCTGCATCGGCGGCCAGCGCAGCATCTTCGCGGAACATATGCCCGTAATCTTTCACCGTTGTGCCGCAGCCCGAGGTGTTGATCACAATCGCATCCAATCCCTCCCCTGCCATCTCCGCCGCCCAGGCGCGGATGTTCTTGGCCGCCGTTCTGTGGCTTTCCGCCGTCTTGCCCATGTGATGCGTCAACGCCCCGCAACACCCCGCGCCCTCAGCCACCACAACCTCGGCCCCCAACCGGGTCAGAACCCGGATTGTGGCGTCGTTGATATCGGTGTTCAGCGCCTTCTGGGCGCAGCCGGTCATCAGCGCCACACGCATCTTTCTGGCCACGGCAGGAAACGTCTGCGGATCATCATTCCGGCTGACCGGAGGGATGTGCTTCGGCGCCATCTCCAACATCGCCCGCAGGCGCGCATCCGGCATCAGCCGCGCAAACGGACGCCCGATCCTGGCCCCCAATAACGCCAGACGGAACCGCATCGGATAGGGCAGGATTTGCGCCAACGTCCAGCGCAGCACCCGGTCAAACAGCGGTCGTTTATAGGTTTTCTCGATATATTCCCGCGCGTGATCAACCAGATGCATGTAATGCACCCCCGATGGGCAGGTGGTCATACAGGCCAGACATGACAGGCATCGGTCGATATGTTTGACCGTCTTTTCGTCCGCCGGCCGGTCGTTTTCCAGCATGTCCTTGATCAGATAAATCCGCCCACGCGGGCTATCCAACTCATCCCCCAACACCTGATATGTGGGGCAGGTCGCGGTGCAGAACCCGCAATGCACACAGGTGCGCAAGATCTCGTTGGAGCGCCGGATCGCAGGCTCTTTCAACTGCTCAGGCGAGAAAGTTGTTTGCATGTCGTAATCCTTAGGAAAGCACCCGATAGGCCCGGGTCAGACCAAAGGCCAACGCTATGGCGCCAAAGAAAAATGTGATCCGCACAGCCCCTGAGGCGCCATTGCGGCGCGCCACAAGCTGCACCACAAGAGACGAAATTGCCGCCGAAAACGCGACGGCGCTGATGAGCGACCAAATGAACGGCGCCAGATCCACAAATTGCTGTGACGGCCTGTCGATCATCGCGCTCACCATGAACATCCCGGTGATCAGCGTCAGCACGCCTGCCAATGGCAAACCAAAACGCACCGGCAGCAAAGCTGGCAGCCAGTAGAGGATGACAAGCGCTGCCACCCCCGCCAATGCCAGTCCGTCCAATCCGCTCATTTCAAGCCACCCCGCCCATCAAACCCGGATTCAACATACCCATCGGGTCAAACTTCGCCCGCAATCCGCGGGTCAGCGCGGCCACACCGGGCGCTTCGGGTTGGAACACGCTCACCTGCGCCAGCACCGTATCAGGCGCTTTGAATAACGTCGCGTGCCCCCCCCCATGAGACGCGACGCCCGTTTGGATCATCTGGTGCATGGCCACAATCTCAGCATCATCTGCGCCGTCACGCAGGCGCAGCCAGCCAAGCCCACCAGCCCAATCGTATTGCACATCCAATTCCCCCCCAAGCACCGGCACAAGACGCCCGCTCAGGTCCGACGGCTTCATCGACACCCGCCAGACGGCGCTCGACCCGTCGGCAAAGTCAGTCACATCGCGCAACCGCGCCCAAAGGGCGGCAGAAGCGGCGGCATCGCTGATCACGTCGATCTCACCAAAGCCGCCCAGGAGCGCGCTCAACTTCCCGGTCCGGTACGTGACGGAGGTATCCAGCCCCTCCAACCGCAAGAACGCACCTTCGCCGGGAACCGCCGCCGCGCCAGACACCTCAAACGGAGAGGTTATAGCCCGTGTCATCACCTCCAACGCCTGCACGCCACCCACGCCGCGCACAATCAGGGTTGCCCCACCCAGTTTCGGCAGCACCCTGAACGCCACCTCCGACAAGACACCCAAGGTGCCGTATGAGCCCGCCATCAGCTTCACCAGATCGTAGCCCGTGACGTTCTTCATCACCCGGCCCCCGTTCTTCAACACCTCACCCCGGCCATCAACAAATCGCACCCCGATCAGAGAATCCCGGCAAGCCCCGGCCATCATCCGTCGTGGGCCAGAGGTATTGGCCGCCACAACACCGCCGATGGTCGATACCCCCTCACGCCCCAACAAGGCGCGCATGTCAGAAGGCTCAAACGGCAGCATCTGCCCCTCCGCCGCCAACGCCACTTCAATCTCCGCCAACGGCGTGCCCGCCTTGGCCACCAATGTCAGCGCGCCGGGGTCATACAATTCGATCCCCGTAAGGCCCGAGATCAACAACACCTCACCGGACGTCACAATTCCGATGGAACGCGTCCCTCCTCCAACTACGTGCAACGGCCCCTTGGCACCTGCAATCGCTTCACTCAGTTCGTTCTCATTCGCAGGGCTCAACATCGCGCCCGTCCTTCCATTTGCCATAAATATCCTCGGGGGTGTGCAAAGGGGGCCGACAGCCCCCTTTGCCGGGGGTCTGGG
>JAESTV010000169.1 GCA_016763475.1 Roseicyclus sp. | reverse complement strand
GCCTTGCAACAAAGCCCGCTGTGGCTGTCAGCCACACGCCAGCTTGGCGGTGACGCGGTGATGGAGGATGTGGGCGGCAGGCGTGTGTTGGTCTTGCGACGGTCGTTACCGGTGATTGGTGATCTGGCCCTGTTATCGCGGGCTGATCTGGGGCTGTTGCCCGGTGCAGCAGCAACCTTGCGCCGCGATCTGGGGGTGCGGCATCTGGTGGTGAATGCCGAAACAACCAGTGATGCAATGGCTTTGGCGGCGGCCGGGTATCATAAGATATTTGCACCACGTGTGGTGGCAGAGTTAACGCTTCTGCCCTCCGTTGATGCCATGGCTGCGCGCCTCACCCCAAAATGGCGCAACCGCCTGCGTCGCGGGCAAGCGCAAGGGTTGACGATCCGCCGACACCTGATGCCACCGGACGAGCGCTATTGGCTGTTCAAGGCCGAGGCGGCGCAATCCCTGCGCAAATGGTATCAACCGCTGCCCGCTGAAGTGATCGCCGCCATGGCCGCAGGCCACCCCGGCGCCGCGCAGGTCTTTACCGCGTATCATCTGGGCCAACGTGTCGCCGCAATGCTGTTTCTGCGCCATGGACGCAACGCTACCTACCAGATCGGGTGGAGCAACAATGAGGGCCGCCGCCTGCCCGCCGGACCCGCCCTGATGTGGCGCGCGATGGTGGAGTTGCAGGCCATGGGAACCGAGCACATGGACCTCGGCGCTGCCGACAGGCGGCTGGCACCGGGACTGGCGCATTTCAAACGCGGCACCGGGGCGGATTTCCGTGCCCTTGGGGGATCATGGCTCGATACCTCCTGGGCAATACGGAAAGGCAAGAGAGCGCGCCGACGCGCCGCCGCCCAATTGGCTGAAGATATCTGCCCCGTTGCACAGCCACTCATGGCCAACCCCTGAGCAACAGGCGGTGCCCCGCGATAGCCGCAGGTCGCGCGCGCCACTTATCCAGCAACACCCCGCAACAGACGCGCGCGGGCTGGCGGGACGGCGCGGATCTCCAACCCGGTGAACACATGTAACGTGCCCATGTCATCATCGATGACGGCATGGTCACTCACCCAGCCCCCCATCAGCAAATAGGTCCGCAACAATGGGGGCATCGCTGCCTGAGCCGCCTTCATATCCGGCTTGCGCCGCAATCGGCTGGCAAACCGAAAGACCGACGGCGCTTTGACCCGAGGCAACCAGCGTTTCGGCGCCAGATGGCGGTCACGCAACAGCGCAAAGGCATCGTAGTAGTGCCGCGCCTCTGTGCCGTGGAACGAGGCGCAGCCAAACAGCATTTCAACGCCCTCAGCATCCACATAAGCCGTCATTGCACCCCAGGCGATGCGCAGAATATCGCCATCACGTCGGTCCGGGTGAATGCAGAACCGCCCCATCTCAACCATTGGACCTTCGAAATCGGCCAGCGCGGACAGCTCATAAAACTGGGCCGAGTAGCTGCGCCCGATCTCCGCACCGCTGCCCAGATGTAGCAGCCGGAAACAGCACACCAACGCACCGTCCTGCTGATCTTCCACCAGAACATGGACACAATCGGCGTCGAAATGATCGGTATCCAGGCCGCCTGCGATCCCAGCAATTCGGCCCCCAGTCCGGCCACCGGTCTGGCCACCATTCCGGCCCCCGGCCCCGCGAAACGCCAGAACACGCAAGCGCTGCGCGGCCTCTCGGTCAGCGTCAGTTTTGGCAATCCGGGCGATGTAGCGCCCCTTACGCAATGTCAGCATTGGCCCGCTCCCGCCCCCGCTCCTGCCCCCGGACATGCTGCGATCATCGCCCGCAACCTGCCCTTGTGCGCCCATATTAACAGACGCCCAACTCAGGACAGCATCAATTTTTTGGTGTGCAGATAATATCACCCACGCAAAGGGTTTAGCCGTGGCGCTTAGCCGCCAACCGAATCGCCCAGATTGATCCGGCCAAAGTTCGACAGGATCTGGCGCAGGAAGCCGATATCGCGGACCGAACTTTCGGTGACCCGGCGCGACAATTGTACAATCTGGCCGTCTTCCAGCCCGAAGCGTTCAATATTTGTCACCCGACCTGCGGTGCTGAACGAGATTGCGACGATGTCACGTTCGATCACCTGCGGCGCGTTGTAGGTGAAACTGCGCACGCGATATTGGGTGTAGAACCACGCCTCATCACGCACCACACCGGCTGATCCGGGCGCGCCGATCACGTCGGCCACCTGTTCGCGGCTGGAGCCGACGCCGATCTCTGACAGAACCTCAGGCGGAGGAATGTAGCCATGATTGGTATAGGTGGCCGAACATGCGGCCAAAGCCACAAGCAGGGTCACACCAAAACCGACAGAGCGGATCACGGAGAATAGGGACTGGCGCATCACAAATGGTCCTGCCTGAACATGCTCTTGCGGCCCCATCCGGGGCTCTCATTGTCCCGAACCGCTGGCGCCATCCGGGGTCTTGTTGCTCCGAACCGCTTGCGAACACACGGGAAGCTGAATATCGGCTTAACGCAGGGGCGCGCCTGGAGCAAGCAATGCCCCTTCACGATCTGTTGCCGGAGGCACCATGGACACTCATATATTGCCGCTTTCGCGCCTCGGTCGCGCCGCGGACACCCATTTTTTGTTGGAGCCGGACGCTGATATCCGCAAACGGATAGCAAAGGAGCTTTCGCTTCGGTCCCTGCGCAAAGTGCGGCTTCAAGGCACGTTAAGCCCCGCTGGCAAACACAATTGGCACCTGAAAGCCACGCTTGGCGCCACCGCAATACAAGAGTGCGTTGTGACCCTGGAGCCGGTGACCACCCGCATTGATACCCCTCTGATCCGGTCATACCTGACCGATCTGCCGCAGCCCTCCGGGGATGATCTGGCGATACCCGAAGACGACACAATTGAGCCGCTGCCCACTCAGGTGGACCTGATGGCGCTGCTGCTGGAGGCCCTGGCGCTTCTCGTGCCCGATTATCCGCGTGCGGCGGGGGTTGAACTTGGGCAGGCGGCTTTCGCCCCCCCCGGCGTGGCCCCGTTGCGGGATGAAGACGCCAAGCCCTTGGCTGGCCTGGCAGCGCTGCGCGACAAGCTGCACCAAGATCGGCAGGAGCCTGAAAAAGAGGGATAATCGCGTGTCTGCTATTGCCCCGCGAAGCGCACGGGAATAGGACTTGCATGGTCGCGGAATCAGAGTATGTTCCCGGCCTCATTCGCACCCTGGTATTGATGTCGCCTGGGCCTTGCCGCGTACCACACGTGCAGGACTGAAAACGGCACCCAAAACACCGGTTCGTGAGACGGATTTTGACTAAGACCGGACGCAAGGCCCAAGACGGGCGGCGCGGACCCAACCCGAGGTTGTGACATGGCTGTCCCAAAAAGTAAGATTACACGCTCCAAGCGTGGAATGCGTCGCGCACACGATTCCCTGATCGCCGCAAACCCCAACGAATGCCCGTCGTGTGGCGAGTTGAAGCGCCCACATCACGTCTGCCCCTCGTGCGGCGTGTACAATGAGCGTGAAGTTGTGGCCCAGGCCGCCGAAATCGAGCTCGACGAAGACGCGGCGTAATAGCCGCCTGACAAAGGCGGACCAGAAGACATGAGTGATGGCGCAGCGTTAACGGAGGAGGCGGTGGATGGCACCGTATTGTCCATTGACGCGATGGGGGGTGATCTTGGCCCCGGCGCTGTTGTGTCTGGCCTGTCGAAAGCGGCCGCCGCCAACCCCAAGCTGCGCTTTATTGTCCACGGCAACCAGCCCGAGCTGGACCGCCTGATTGCCAAAAAGCGTGGCCTGTCCAAAATTTGCGAGACCCGCCATGCCGAAGGTGTGGTGACAATGGATGCCAAGCCTTCGCACGTTATGCGCAACGGCAAAGGCACGTCGATGTGGTCCGCAATTGAGGCGGTTCGCGCCGGTGAGGCCTCTGTGGCAGTGTCGTGCGGCAACACCGGCGCGCTGATGGCGATCTCGATGATTCGCCTGCGCAAGATTGAGGGGGTGAACCGCCCCGCAATCGCCTGTCTCTGGCCGTCGCGAAACCCGTCGGGCTTCAACGTGATGCTTGATGTGGGGGCTGACATCCGCGCCGATGCCGAAGATCTTCTGCAATACGCGCTGATGGGTGCCAGTTATGCCCGCAACGGGCTTGATCTCAGCCGCCCGCGCATTGGCCTGCTGAATGTTGGCACCGAAGAACATAAAGGCCGGGCCGAGCTGAAAGTTGCGGCTGACCTGATTGCACGCAGCGCAGACGCCGCCGATTTCGACTTTGTCGGGTTTGTTGAAGGCAAGGACCTGCCTTCGGACCGGGTTGATGTGATTGTGACTGATGGCTTCACCGGCAACGTTGCGCTGAAAACCGGCGAGGGCACCGCCCTCCTGATCCGCGAGTTGCTGACGCAAGCCTTCAAGAAAACTCCGTTCTCACGGGTGGCCGCGCTGCTGGCTTATACGTCGATGCGCCGTCTGAGCAAACGAATCGACCCGCGTCGGGTGAATGGGGGCGTATTTTTGGGGCTGAACGGCACAGTGGTGAAATCCCACGGTTCTGCGGATCCCACAGGTGTCGCCGCCGCTATCAGCTTGGCCGCGCGCCTGTCAGCCACTGGCTTTCACAAACGATTGGCGGTGCGCATCGCCCAGGCCGAAGTGGCCGCCGCCAACGCCATCCAGAATGAGGATCCGCAGAAATGACCATTCGAGCGGTCCCCGTCGGCATCGGCCACTACCTTCCCTCTCGCATTGTCCCCAACGCCGAATTTGAGGCAATGGAGGGGCTGGAGACCACTGATGAATGGATCCGCACACGATCCGGCATCGAGCGGCGCCATTTCGCCGCTGAAGGGGAAACCACCAGCCAGATGGCTGTCGCCGCTGCACAAAAGGCGCTGAGCCATGCCGGGCTGAGTGCAAATGACATCGACGCGGTGATTGTTGCAACCTCAACCCCTGATCTGACATTCCCCTCGGTGGCCACAATGGTGCAAGCGGGCCTTGGCATGACCAGTGGCTTTGCTTTTGACATCCAGGCCGTCTGCGCTGGATTCGTCTATGCTCTGGCCAACGCCAACGCCTTGATCGTGTCTGGCCAGGCAACCCGCGTGCTGGTGATCGGGGCCGAGACGTTCAGCCGGATCATGGACTGGACCGACCGCACAACCTGTGTGCTTTTTGGCGACGGGGCCGGTGCGTTGATCCTTGAAGCGCAGGAAGCTGAGGGCACGTCAGAGGACCGTGGCATCCTGTCCACCGACCTTCATTCCGACGGCACATTCCGTGATCTGCTGTATGTGGACGGCGGTGTATCCTCAACCGGAACCACTGGTGTCTTAAGAATGCAGGGTCGCGAGATATTCCGGCATGCCGTTGAAAAACTTGCGAAAACCGCTGAAATATCCCTTGAAAAGGCTGGTCTCAATGTAGCCGATATCGATTGGGTGGTTCCCCATCAGGCCAACATTCGGATCATTACCGGCACCGTGAAAAAGTTCGGGTTGCCGATGGAGAAGGTTATTGTCACGGTCCAGGATCACGGCAACACATCTGCTGCGTCGATCCCGTTGGCGATGTCCGTGGGTGTCGAGGATGGCCGCATTCAACCCGGCCACCTTTTGATAACCGAAGCCATCGGCGGCGGCCTTGCGTGGGGCTCGGTTGTGATGCGCTGGTAGGTGCTTCGGCCACCGCCCAATCTCCGCCCAATCTCCGCCCGGCCACCAACCCGGCCACCGCCCGGCCTACTGCTCAAACTCTGCCCAATCTCTGCCCAATCTCTGCCCAATCTTCGGGCTTCATCGGCGTTCATGTGCCACCGAAACGCCACCTCACAACACACTGGATTGACTAAAGAAACCGGTTAATTCATCCTAGGCTCCAAATAGGGGGACGGAAACAATGTCGGCAAAGACCTTGACGCGGATGGACCTGAGCGAAGCGGTGTTCCGCGAAGTCGGCCTCTCGCGAAACGAATCTGCGCAACTGGTCGAGCGTGTGCTTGAGTTGATGTCTGATGCTTTGGTGGCAGAGGAGCAGGTGAAAATCTCCTCCTTCGGGACCTTCTCGGTGCGCTCCAAAACCGCACGTGTGGGGCGCAATCCGAAGACTGGTGAAGAAGTGCCGATCAGTCCGCGCCGGGTGCTGACGTTCCGGCCCTCACACCTGATGAAAGACCGCGTCGCCGCAGGCAATCGCGGCTGATACAGCCTTAACCGCCCCGCAAGAGGACGGACCAAGGATTGGCCCAGAAGATGGGTTTTGAGGATGGCACCCCAGCGGGTGCCGAGCAGAGGATTTGAGCCATGCCGAAATCCGCACAAGCCTTCCGAACAATCCGCGAAGTGGCGGATTGGCTGGATGTGGCCGCCCATGTGTTACGGTTTTGGGAATCGAAGTTCAGCCAAATCAAACCCGTCAAACGTGCCGGTGGCCGGCGCTATTATCGCCCCGCAGATATGGAGCTTGTGGGCGGAATAAAGGTGCTGCTCCACGACCGTGGACTGACGATTCGTGGGGTTCAAAAGATGATCGCCGATGAAGGCTTGGGTGCGGTCACGGCCCTCTCACCCCCCGTGAGCCAGCTTTTGGGTCAGCTTTCGGACGGGGCTGATGTCATTGATCTGGACCCCGCAGATGCCTTGGCAGATGCTTGGGACGAGGATGCTGCTGCTGATGCGGCCACACCAGCGGACACGCCAGCAGACCAGAACGATGAGACAGACCTCCCTGAGGCCGAACTAGAGCTAGGGCTGGAGCAAAGCGGCAGCAATGCAAACGGCGCTGATCCACAGGACTTACAGGGCGAAGCGCCGACACCCACCGAACCTGTCGAGGGTGCAGCGGTCATACAGGCGCAAGACACCACGCCAACGGATCCGGCCACAACTGACGCCGCTGCGCCCACCGAAACTGGCAGCGACACTGACAACGCCACAACGCCCGACATGACACCCGACGCCCCCCCGCCGGAACCAGAATCGACCCCCGAAACCACGCGGCCTGCCTCCCCCTCCCCCGACGGGCTGCCACGTCCTGCTCTACCGGCCGCCCTCCCGGCCAGCGACCCCGCCGAGGGCCGCCTTGGTGCGCTGGCGGCGCTTACCACTTTGCCACCGGAACACCGCGCAACTCTGGCGCCGCAGATCGCCGCCCTCGCCCACCTGCGCGATCGGATGGCCGCGCCACGCAACCCGCATTAGAGCGAGCCCCAACATCCCCTTGCGCCGCCCCCAGAAATCCTTAGAAGGGCGTCAAGTCGGGCTATGGCGCAGCCTGGTAGCGCGTCCGTCTGGGGGACGGAAGGTCGCAGGTTCGAGTCCTGCTAGCCCGACCAATTCATCGCTCTGCCATTTGCAACCTTTGCCACCAACATGAGCGGCCAGCCCTTGCCATTGGGCACGGATGCCGCTTTTGTCCCCCCTCAAAGCAGGCTCCAACCAGAGCGGGCCTCGCCATTGAAACGGGCAAAAGAGCGAGCGTTGACATGAGTGACCCCCTCCCGGCATCAGCACAAGGTGTCCTGCCTGATCACGCCCTTTGCGCAATGATCGCCGCCGGTGAAATTACCGCCAGCCAGCCAATCCCCGACGGCCAGGTCCAACCCGCCAGCCTCGATTTGCGCCTTGGCTATACCGCCTACCGGGTTCGCGCGTCGTTCCTGACCGGCAATGGCAATACTGTCGCCAAGCGCCTGACCGAATTCACGATGCACACGATGGACCTGACCCACGGCGCGGTGCTGGAAAAGGGCTGCGTCTACGTGATCCCCCTGATGGAAGGCCTCGCCCTGCCCGGTGACATTACCGCCGTGTGTAACGCCAAAAGCTCCACCGGTCGGGTCGATTGCCTGACCCGTGTGATCGCTGACGGCGGCGTCGAGTTTGATCACATTCCTGCCGGTTACACCGGTCCGCTTTACGCGGAAATCTGCCCCCGTTCGTTCTCCGTCAAGATTGAACCCGGCCTGCGCCTGAACCAGATCCGCTTTCGGCGCGGCCATGGGGTGCTCAGCGACGACGCCCTGCGCATCCGCCACGCCAACACCCCGCTGGTGGATCAAACACCTCTGATCAACAACGGCCTCGGCTTCTCCGTTGACCTGTCCCCCAAAGGCACCACGCTTGTGGGCTACCGCGCCAAACCCCACACAGGCGTGATCAACCTGAGCGAAATCGGCACCCACAAAACCGCCGACTTCTGGGAACAACTCCACACCGACCAAGGCCGCATCATCCTCGACCCCGGCGCGTTTTACATCCTTGTCAGTCGCGAAGCGGTGACAATCCCCCCCGATTGCGCCGCCGAAATGGCGCCTTATCTGGCGATGGTTGGCGAATTCCGGGTCCATTACGCAGGCTTCTTCGATCCCGGCTTCGGCCACGGCGTTCCCGCGCGGGGGGTTCTGGAAGTCCGCTGCCACGAAGCGCCTTTTGTTCTTGAACACGGCCAAACCGTGGGCCGCCTCGTATATGAGACGATGGCCGCCGCCCCCACCCATCTTTACGGCAGCGACATCGCGTCGAATTATCAGGGCCAGGGCCTGAAACTCTCAAAACACTTCAAACCCTAACCCCCACCCGATCATCCGGCCCGATCATCCGGCCTTCATCTGGCCAGAAATACCTCGGGGAAGGCGAAGCCGGGGGCAGCGCCCCAAAACGCGCGAAGCGCAAAAGCCAACACATGCGCCGCAAGGCGCTCAATTAACCTGTATGCGCAACAGCTGCCAACCCGGCGCGTTGCTCTGGCGTCAAATCCGCCATCGCCACCACATAGGTGTGGGTCGAAAACACCACGGCATCTGTGTCCGGCAACCGCAGCAAAACCTGTTTTTCCGAGCGCAGAAAGCCACCGCCGCGCCGGATCCGGCGCACGCCGCAATGACATCATCGCGCTGCTCCGCCACCAAATGGTCACGTAACGCCATCTGGCCCGAAAACGCCTCATCACACGCCAACCAGACCTGCCCCCCTGTAACGGTTGCACCCCCGGCAAACGCCGCGTGGCCTCAGCCATCCATGGGGCCGTGGGGAGGTGATCTTGTAAGATATGGTCCAATTCCGACGCCTCCGATGCCGCGTTCAGGCGCGCGTCGCGCCCTGCCCAGGCACCATCCTACCGCAAAACGGAGGCTGCCATGAACGAAGCTTATCGCCGCGAGGTCCGCAAGATCGACCCCACCAAAGGGCTGATGCTGCCTGATGGAACCCGCAACGACAATGACCGGATCGAGATTGGACCAACCTTGATGGCTTACGGCGAGTGGAGCGCCGCTGGCCTGACCCTGCCGAACCTGCAAACCCTGCGCCAATTCCGCCTCGACCGCCTGGTTGCGCAACTGAATGAACGTGACATCGGCGGCGTGCTGATGTTCGACCCCCTCAACATCCGTTACGCAACTGACGCCACAAATATGCAGCTGTGGAACACCCACAATCCGTTCCGCGCCTGTCTGGTCTGCGCTGATGGCCATATGGTGCTGTGGGAATACAAAAACGCGCCGTTCCTGGCTGAGCACAACCCATTGGTCAAGGAAATCCGCTCGGGCGCGTCCATGTTCTACTTCTCAGCCGGGGATCGCGGAGAAGAAGTGGCCGAGACCTTCTCAGGTGAAGTGGCAGAGGTCATGGCGACTCACGCAGGCACCCATAAACGTTTGGCCGTCGACAAAATCATGCTTCACGGCGCCCGGGCGCTGGAAGCCCGGGGGTTTGACCTCAAAGACGGTGAACTTGTCACCGAACACGCCCGCAAAATCAAATGTGCCGACGAAATCCTCGCAATGCGCTGTGCCGTGGATGCCTGCCAGAAAAGCCTCGCCGCGATGGAGGCTGCAATTGAACCCGGCAAATCCGAAGATGAGATCTGGGCCGTGCTGCACGCCGAGAACATCAAACGCGGGGGGGAGTGGATCGAAACCCGCCTCTTCGCCTCCGGCCCCCGCACCAATCCGTGGTTTCAGGAATGTGGGCCTCGGATTGTGCAACCCAACGAGATTACCGCGCTCGATACTGACCTGATCGGCTGTTACGGGATGTGTGTCGATATCTCCCGGACCTGGTGGGTCGGCCCGGACAAACCCCGCCCCGACATGGTGGAGGCGATGCAGCACGCCCATGAACATATCATGGTTAACATGGACCGCCTCGCCCCCGGCGTGGCGATCAATGATCTGGTCCACAACGGCCACAAACTGGCCGACAAATACCAAAAGCAGAAGTATTCCTGCCAGATGCACGGGGTTGGCCTCTGTGATGAATGGCCCCACGTGGGGTACCCGGACCACCACCACGACAATGCCTTCGATTACGTGCTGGAACCCGGCATGATGTTGTGTGTGGAAGCTCTGGTGGGGGAGGAAGGTGGCGATTTCTGCATCAAGCTGGAGGATCAGGTGCTGATCACCGAGGATGGGTATGAGAACCTGACCACCTATCCGTTTGATGCTGCCTTGATGGGGTGAGCGGCGATTCGGCAAAGCCGATGAACGGTCCAGTGGACCGTTCAAGCCGCGAACGGGCGCAGCCCCGGGCCGAGCAACAAGCGGAGCATCGGGTAAAGCATCTCGCGCAGAACATCTCGGGCGGAGCATCTCAGGCAGAGCATCTCGGGCGGAGCATCTCAGGCAGAGCATCTCGGGCGGAGCAACGGGTGGCCTAAGGGGGCGCCCCGTCGCGTCACCCCCACCAGCGAGACACGTCGCACCACTCTTCCACCGGCGGGACAAGTCCCAATCTACGGCTGCTCCCACCCAGGCCCGCGCATAGGCGCACCAACCCTCTCAGTACCTGCACGGATCTCCCGGCATTTGTTCACACATCGGGAACGTAGGTGCACGCTGGCGTGATGACAATGTCACACGGCTTGCGGCAAGCGATCCTCTGCCCACATGATACTTCCAAACAAGGGGACACACGCCATGCCAACACAACGCTTCACCTTCCCCGGCCATTCCGGGGACCTGCTTGCCGCCCGCCTCGACCTGCCAGGCGGCCCACATCTGGCCACGGCCCTGCTGGCCCATTGCTTCACCTGCGGCAAGGATATCGCCGCCTCGCGCCGGATTGCGGCGCGGCTGGCGGCCCGGGGCATTGCGGTGCTGCGGTTTGATTTCACTGGCCTTGGCCATTCGGAGGGAGAGTTTGAGAATACCTCCTTCACCTCCAACGTCGCTGACCTGATCGCCGCTGCCGACACGTTGGATGAGCGCGGCATGGCGCCGTCTCTCCTGATCGGGCATTCGCTGGGTGGTGCCGCAATCCTGCGTGCGGCAGCCCAGATCCCGTCCGCCAAAGCCGTTGTCACCATTGGTGCGCCTTATGATCCTGAACACGTCCTCCACAATTTCGGTGATGCGTTGGACACCATCACGCGCGACGGCGTTGGTGAAGTGAACCTCGGCGGGCGGCCTATCCGCGTCTCTCAGAGCTTCATCGACGATGTGAAAGCCGAAAACCTGACCGCCGACATCGCCTCGCTGGGAAAAGCGCTTCTGGTCCTGCACGCACCACGCGACAGCGTCGTAGGCGTTGAAAACGCAGCACAAATTTTCTTAGCGGCCAAACATCCCAAAAGTTTTGTGACCCTCGATGACGCTGACCACCTGATCACCCGCCCCCTGGATGCGGATTACGCCGCAGACGTGATCGCAACCTGGGCGGGCAAGTACCTGACGCTCAGGCACCCTGCCCCACCTGTTGGCGCCCCCGAAGGTGTGACCCGCGTGTCCGAGGTGGACCCGGCGGGTTTCCTGCAAGACGTCATGGCCGGTCCCAAACATCACGTCAAAGCGGATGAGCCCGAAAGTTATGGCGGCACCGACCTTGGGCTGACGCCGTACCAGTTCCTTGCCGCAGGCCTTGGGGCCTGCACATCAATGACAATCCGGATGTATGCGCGCCGCAAGAAATGGCCGCTTGAGCACGTGGCTGTCGACGTGACCCACAACCGGGTCCACGCGCAGGATGCAGGGACCGAGGTTGGACCGCTTGATCAATTCACCCGCACAATCACCCTGACCGGCATCCTGGACAGTGCGCAACGCCAACGCCTGTTGGAGATTGCCGACAAATGCCCGGTTCACCGATCCCTGGAAGCCGGGGCCACGATCAAGACGGAACTGACCCAAGTGGCAGAAGCGGCGTTGATTTGATCTCTTCCATGCTCAGAAGTGCGGTGACATTGTAGATCCGCACTTCCGAGATCAGAGCCTGATAGAATTCGTCATAAGCCCGCGCATTGGCAACCCGCACTTTCAGGATGTAGTCGATGTCCCCCGCCAGGCGGTGGGCCTCCATCACTTCCGGGCGGGAGCGCAAGGTTCCAAGGAACCGCGCCTGCCAGTCAGCTTCGTGTTCGGACGTGCGGATCAGCACGAAAAAACAAGCCTCCAGCCCTAACGCCTGTGCATCCAGCACCACCGTTTGCTGGCCGATAATGCCGCCCGCTTTCATCTTGCGAATCCGCGACCAGACCGGGGTCTTTGACGATCCGACAACCCTGGCGATTTCCTCCAGTGAGCGCGACGCATCCTCCTGCAACGCGATGAGGATCTTCCGGTCGAGAGCATCAATCTGAACGGGCATTCGGGAGGCCTTTGGATTTGCGGACAGGGGTTCTGGCCTCCCGCAAATACAGAACAAACGCCCCTTTCAGCAAGCAGATACTGCCGTATGTCGGGAAAATATCCTACATTGAGCGGGTAAACAGCTATTGAGGTTCCGCCCGATGCGCCATTTCCCGATCTTCCTCGACCTGCGTGGCCGCCGTGTTGTT
>JAESTV010000168.1 GCA_016763475.1 Roseicyclus sp. | reverse complement strand
TTCCCTCACCCCCACCCTCACCGAAAGCTGACACCCATGTCCCATGTCTTTCCGCGCCATTGCCATGGCGAGATTCCAACCGCCGTTTCCGGTGACGGCTGCTACCTGATCGACGCCAGCGGCAAACGGTATTTCGACGGGTCCGGCGGGGCGGCTGTCTCGTGTCTTGGCCATTCCAACAAGCGGGTGACGCAAGCGATCAAGGATCAGGTCGACCAACTGGCCTATGCCCACACCGGCTTTTTCACCAGCGACCCGGCAGAGGAGCTGGCCGATATGTTGGCAACCCATGCGCCGGGTGAGTTGGATCGGGTCTATTTCGTTTCCGGTGGCTCGGAAGCGGTTGAGGCCGCTCTCAAACTCGCGCGCCAATACCATGTGGAGAACGGGCAACCTGAGCGGCGGCACCTTATCGCCCGGCGGCAGAGTTACCACGGCAACACCCTCGGCGCTTTGGCCGCCGGTGGCAATGAATGGCGGCGCCAGCAATTCTCGCCGCTCCTGATCGACGTGCATCACATCGCCCCGTGTTACGAATACGCGGACCGCGCTGAAGATGAGAGCCTGGAAGATTACGCCGCGCGCACCGCCAATGAGCTGGAGACGGAGATTCAGCGCCTCGGCCCCGAAACCGTCATGGCCTTTATCGCCGAGCCGGTGGTTGGTGCCACCCTTGGCGCAGTGCCCGCAGTGGCGGATTACTACACACGTATCCGCCAAATCTGTGACCGCCACGGGGTTCTGCTGATCCTCGATGAGGTGATGTGCGGCATGGGGCGCACCGGCCATCTGTTTGCCTGTGAGGCTGATGGGATCACCCCCGATATCCTGTGTATCGCCAAAGGCCTTGGCGCCGGGTATCAGCCAATTGGCGCCATGCTGTGTACGTCAGATATCTATGATCGTATCGCGTCAGGCACCGGCTTTTTCCAACATGGGCACACCTACCTCGGTCACCCAGTTGCTACCGCCGCCGGCCGCGCGGTGCTGCAAGAGATGTTGGATCATGATCTGGTTGCAGGGGTCCGCACAAAAGGTGTGGCGTTTGAGGCCCGGCTTCGGGCCCGGTTTGCGCAAACCCCACATGTTGGTGACATCCGGGGGCGTGGCTTGTTCTGGGGGCTCGAGTTTGTCGCAGATCGCGCAACGAAGACACCATTTCCGTCACATCTCGGGCTTGCGGGTCAACTGAAGAAGGCCGCCATGGCAGAAGGCTTGGCCTGTTACCCGATGGCGGGAACCCGCAACGGGCAGGACGGAGATCACGTTCTGCTGGCCCCCCCGTTCATCATGACAGAGGCGCAAATGGATGACGTTGTCGAGATGCTCGGTTGTGCTGTGGATCAGGTTCTGGAGCGGGCGTTAAACAATAGGTAGGTGAGGTTCATAATTGGAGTGGATGGGTCGGCCTTCCGATGGGTGGAGCGGCCTCAGGTTCAGTTCCAACCCGTGTGCCTATTGCCGTGACCGCCAATCAGGAAGGCCAACCCATAGCGCGGAGCGGGTCTGCTTGCGCACCCAAACTACATTCAACGTAGGGGGTGCCTGGGCCAACCCGCGACCTGGCAGGTTGGAGTGGCGGACAGACAGGGAGAGGGTTCGAACTTCGGATGCTCTCATCGTTTCAGCAAAACGACTGCCGCCCAACGTTTCATTTCGGGTGTTTGTGGCCTTTCGCTACACGAAAAGCCTGTGGCGGACAGACAGGGATTCGAACCCTGGAGACGGTCACCCGCCTACACACTTTCCAGGCGTGCGCCTTCGACCACTCGGCCACCTGTCCGTGGGGTGCGAAATAGCCAACCGCGCGGCGTGTTGCAAGGGGTTAGAAGACCCGAAAGCTCGCTGTGAACGGCAGGTGGTCCGAGACCTCCTGTTTGAAGCGCTCCCGACCCATGCCAGGATGGGTGCTGTCGGTGTCCATTGCCCAATGTAACGGAAACAACCTGAGCGAGCCGCGCACGTAATCGCGCGAATGGGTGCGGGACACTGCGAAGCCGTCCAGCAGGTTGGCTCGGCCCCGATCAAGGATATGGGAGAACCGGTCTTGCAGATCCCAGCTGGAGACAAAATCCATCACATCCGCCCCACCAAGATGGTGGAAATTTGAGACATCCTGCCCCGGTATCATGTTGAAATCCCCCATCAAAATGAGTGTGTGGGCCCCAAGGGGTGACGTGGCTCGGACATCGCTCAACCAATCACCAATGACCCTGCATTGGCTGTCACGCAGATATTGCTGCGGCCCACCGCGGCCTGATTTCAGATGCACCCCAACCACAATCGCCTTGAACCCACCCATCCGGATATCAACTGCAATGGCCTGACGACCGCTGCCGTAATCCCCCTGAGACCCAGGGATGAAACGTGGGTTGGTGACCTGAACCTCCGGCTTATGAAGAAAGCCGATGTGCAGATCACTATCTGGCTGCGGCAAAATCGTATGTGAATAGTCGACGCCGAAGTCCTGACTCAGTGTCTCGGCAAGGGTTGTGATGTGAGAAATCGGGTTAACTTCCACCAGCGTCACGAAATCGGCGTCCAAAAGGGCCAGCCCCTCGGCCTGACGCTCAGCTTTCAGGCTACCGGGAGGGATGCCGCCGAATCCGGCCAGGTTCCAGATTGCAACTCGGGCAATGGCGTGGCGTCCCATGATCTTCCCTCTCCGTTATGTTCCGGAAGGGTATCACATTTCGGCCGCGCAATCGCCCAATGGCGGTGTGGCGGTGGCGTGTTGGCGCTGGCGAAGTGGCATGGCGCGTGGGCGGTGGAGCAGTGGCGTGGCGAAGGCCAGTTCAGCCCACCAACTCGATCGTCACACGACGGTTTTGTCTGCCCTTGCTCTCGATCTTGGTGATCGCAATCTTCCCGATCTGGCTGGTCCGTGCCACATGGGTGCCACCGCAGGGTTGCAGATCAACGGGGTTGGCACCATCCCCGATCCGCACCAGACGGATCATACCTGACCCACGGGGCGGCTGAACCGTCAGGGTTTTGACGAGGCTGGGGTTGGCATCCAGGTCGTCGTCGCTGATCCATTCCACACTGACGGGCAAATCCCGCGTCACCAGTGCATTCAGCTGTCCCTCCAGGATCGCCTTGTCTTCGGGCGCCTCGGGCATGTTGAAATCGAGCCGGCCTTTGTCTGCCGCAACCGCCCCCCCGGTCACCGGCAAGGGAATAACCACCGACAACAAATGTAACGCCGTGTGGATGCGCATGTGGCCCAGGCGACGGCCCCAATCAAGGCGTTGATCAACCTTGGTGCCCACAGGCGGCAGGGGGGAAGGCTCTGCGGGGACAAGCACAATTGCGCCATCTCTACCTTTCACTGCCGTTGCAATCGGAATACGGCCGCCGTCCCAATCCAGGGTGCCACTGTCACCGGGCTGGCCGCCACCACGTGCGTAGAAGATTGTGCGGTCAAGGATCACGCCGCCCTCTTCCGTCTGGCCAAGAACTTTGGCGCTTGCGGATTTACGGTAGGGATATTTTAGAAACAGGGGTTCGGTACGCATTCACGTGTCCTCAGGCGGGCTTGGCTTTGACGGCGCGGATTGCGCAGAGGGTGTTAAGGGTGAGGGTGAGGTGACGGCGGCCAGAGCCTCCGGGTTGCGCAACCAGATGTCGCGTTGCGCAAATGGGATTTCCACGTCTTCAGCGGCGAAGCGCTCGGCAATCTGATGGTGCAATTCTGTCTTCACAGCAACCAACAGGTTGATATCACGAAGAATACACCGCATCCGAAAATCAAGGCTATCAGCCCCAAAGCCCATAAAATCAACCGCCGGTTCGGGGAATTTTGCCACGTCGGGATGGCCCTTTGCGATCTCCAACAGGATTTCGGACACACGGCGGGTGTCGGTGCCATACGCCACCCCCACGCTCACCACCGCACGCCCCACGGTGTTGCCACGGGTCCAGTTCGTCACGGTTCCGCTGATGAAATCAGCGTTGGGCACAATCACATCAGTTTTGTCGAAGGTCTCGATTGTCGTGGAGCGCACGGCGATGTCTTTAACGATCCCCATGTTGCCGTTGACCTCAATCCAGTCACCCTCGGAAATCGGGCGCTCGATCAGCAGGATGATGCCGGACACGAAGTTGGAGACCACGTTTTGCAGACCAAATCCGATACCAACAGACAGAGCACCGATCACAAAGCCAAGCGCCGTCAGGTCGATACCTGCGCTGGTAATGGCAATCACACAGGCCAGCGCGATTCCGACATACCCCACACCCGAAATCAGCGCATTGCGCGCCCCCACATCCATTTTGGTGCGCGGCAGGACGGTTGTTTTCAATGCCCCCTGCACCACACGGGTGAGCAGCAGGCCCGCCGCGAACACCAGGATAACTGCCAGCACAATACCCGGCGTAATCCGGGTGTCGCCAAGGGTGAACCCCTCCAGCACACGCACATAAAGTTCCTGCAACCGCTCGACCCGCACTCCCCAGACCAGGGCCAACAGTGGCGCAGCAAGAACACATAACGCCAAATTCACCAGGACCGGCAGCAACGCGTCTGACGTGGCCTCAGGCGTCGAACGGAAAACCAAGGCATAAAGATCACGGATCACCACTTGCAAGGCCAGGAGAACACCCAGAATGAACAGCGTGAACGATGTGGGGATCATCAGCGCCTCAGCCGCGTTCAGGTAACCCACGGCCGCAAGGGCGGGGCCAGCAACGGCAATCACCAATAACGCGCGACTGAGAAGGCCAGCGATACGAAGGCCGAAGTCAGCGCTTCCTTCACCGGGTACGTCTGACCGGAAGAGCCGCAACTGACGGGCGCAGCGCCAATACATCCAAGCGAGACCCAGATAGGCAGGCAGTACAAACACGCCATGGGCCGAGGGGGGCACGATATCAAGTGCGACCACAGTCTCAGCCAAACCTGCAAGGCCCGTGTAAAGGCCAATGAACAGAATTGTGCGACGCGCAGGCTTGCGAAGGGCCATTTGCGCATCAAAAGCTGCGGACCGCTCCTCGTGGCCCGGAAACAGACGGTTGCCGATCCACAGGGCTGCATAAACCGTTAGGATCACCCCCAAGGCCCCATTAGCCAAGGCTTCGCCATCCTCAGTCAGCAAACCCGACAGGTTAAGCCCGGTCACAATCAGGGCAAACCCGAAAAGCGGCAGCAACAGCTGCCCAAGGGACACCAGAAAGCCAAGCGCGATCCGGCCCCGGCGGCGGTCGGAATCCAGAAACCTATCCCCCAGACGGGCCACAAGTGGGCGGCCACGCAACACCAGCGCGACGCCGATCAAGAACAACGCAACAATCACCGGAGCTTCTTCAGCCATGGAACTGCGGACGTCCGGGTCTTGCAGACGCTGCCCGGTTTCCTCTTGCTGATTACGCCAAAGGTCTGCCAATGCGCTCAATGCGGTGGCCCAATTCACCGGGTTAAGGGGTGTCGGTTCAGATTCCAGTAACTCTTGGGTCTGGCGGTCGACAAGGATGTCGTCAATTTCCGAGATCAGGCCATCGGCACGGTTAAACGCCTCGTTTGCACGCAAACTGGGGGCCTGAGCCTGGGTCAGCGCTTCGGATAACGCCTCACGGCGAGTGGCAAGCGCGTCAGGCTCATCCTCTCCGTCTTCAGGCGCGGGACCAAGGGCATCAATCTGGCTTCGGATTGTGGCAATACGTTCATCATTTGCAACCGCTGCCGCCAGAAAACGCCCGCGCCACCGGGCCAGTTCGGCGCGTCGGGATGTGAGAAACGCGGTGGATGCAAGCCCCCCCTCAATCAGCCCCTCAGCTGTCGTTGCCGCACGTTCCCAGGCGTCATAATCGATGTCCGCGTCTGTTGTTGTGGCAACGTCCGTTTGCGCAACCACACCGCTCGGCGCCGCCACCACACAGGCCAGGGCCAGAAACAGCGCCGTCAGATACCGCGAAAGGTAGCGCATCATTCCTCGAACACAGACGGCACATCCCGCCCCGCCCCGTCCATCCACGACGGCACCGGCAGGCCCTTTTCACGCAGGAATTCCGGGTTGAAAAGCTTGGATTGGTAACGCGTACCGTAATCGCAAAGGACCGTCACGATGGTGTGTCCCGGTCCCATCTCCCGCGCCATGCGGATCGCCCCCGCAACGTTGATACCCGACGACCCGCCCAGGCAAAGCCCCTCCTCGGCGAGAATGTCGAATACAATAGGCAGCGCTTCCGCGTCGGGGATTTTGTAACAGATGTCCGGCGTGAAGCCTTCGAGGTTTGCCGTGATCCGCCCCTGCCCAATACCTTCCGTGATGGAATCACCACCCGCGTCCAGGCCTGTATACAGCTTATAAAGGCCAGAGCCTTCCGGGTCCGCCAAGCCGATCTTCACACCCTTTGGTTGCAGCGCCATGCCAACACCCGCCAAGGTTCCACCAGACCCGACTGCGCAGACAAACCCATCTACCGCGCCGCCGGTTTGATCCCAGATCTCCGGGCCGGTCATCTCAAGATGGGATTGCCGGTTGGCGACGTTGTCGAACTGGTTCGCCCAGATAGCGCCATTGGGGTCGGATTGGGCGAGGCGCTCGGCCAGTCGGCCTGAGTATTTGACGTAATTATTGGGGTTCGAATATGGCACCGCAGGCACCTGGATCAGCTCAGCCCCGGCAATCCGGATCATGTCCTTCTTTTCCTGGCTCTGGGTTTCGGGGATCACAATCACCGTCTTGAAACCCATCGACGCGCCCACCAACGCCAGACCAATGCCCGTGTTGCCCGCCGTGCCCTCCACAATTGTCCCACCAGGGCGCAATTGCCCCGAAGCCACCGCCGCGCGAATGATGAACAGCGCCGCGCGGTCCTTAACCGATTGGCCGGGGTTCAGGAATTCGGCTTTACCGAGAATTTCACACCCCGTCACTTCAGACGCCGCACGCAGGCGAATGAGGGGGGTATTGCCGATGGCAGAGGCGAGATCGGAGTAGATCGTCATGGGACAAGGCACCTTTGGCGGCGAAGGGATGTTGGAGAATGGATAGGCGGGCAGACCGGCGAACTCAACCCGAACCGATGTTCATCCCAAACGGACAGTGGCGCGCAATTGATCACGGTGCATCATCAGGTATTGCATCGACAGGATTAACGGAGCGTTGGCCATGTCACCTTCGGCCAACATCCGGCAGGCAAGATCATAGGGGACAAGGTGACTGAGGATATCTTCCCCCTCCCCGGCATGACCACCAAGGCGCGCCGCAGAATCCGGCAGATCTGCAATCCCGAGATACGAGAACAGGACCTGCGCCACACCGCCCGGCGTCGGGTAGTAGCGCGCCACAAAATGTAACGCGCCAAGGGTCAGGTTCGCCTCTTCACGGGCCTCGCGACGCGCGGTTGCTTCGGCACTTTCACCGGCATCCAGAATGCCCGCGATCGGCTCCAACAGCCACGGGGAAATATCGCCGTGGGCGTAGGGTGCGACGCGAAATTGTTCGACCAGCAAGATCCGGTCACGCACCGGATCATAAGGCAGCACCGTCACCGCATCCGCCACCCGATAGACCAAACGCGACACCGGGCCTTGGGTGCCACCGTCAAAACGGGTGTGGCTCAGGTGACGGTCCTCGGTGTTGAAAAAGCCGTCGTGGATGTGGTGGGTGCCGTGGTCCTTCACGTCGGCGCGGGTCAGAGTGTGCCCCACATGGCCAGGCCTGCGCCACCGTCCGGCACGCACCTGCGCCTCTGCCCTGGCGCGAATGATGGCAAAGCGACGGCCAACGTTCTCAGGCGTATCCACCCCCATTTGGCGCATCACCTCCTTCGCCGCATGAACTTGCATCTCACCCCATTGACGCGCCCAGGTGGACAGCGACCAAGCCTCACCGGCCTCACCGGCCTCACCGGCCTCACCGGCCTCACCGGCCTCACCGGCCTCACTGGATTGACGGATCGGAAACCACGCCTCCGCGTCAATCTCGGCCCCGTCCCAGATGACCTTCACCGCACGGCGCTTGTAGGCAAAGCAGGCCTCGTAGAAATCCAGCCGCAACAACGATTGCGGCTCGGGGATAATCAACGCGCCGTCCACCTGAGCCCCGGCGCGCTCTTCAAGCATCGGCCATGGTTTGCCCAAAACCCAGGCGGCCCGGTACCCTTGCAGGGCGGCAGGTTCCATCCGCACCTCCATCCCCGCCACAACATCCAGAAGTGGCTGATGGCAAAGCGTGCCGAAAAGAAAAATTGGGGTCACCACCTAGCGCCAGGACCGGGCAGCGAATTCCGTCAGGATGCCGCCCACAACACCACCGACAAACAACGCACCCCAGATCTGGACCGTCAGGGATTGCAGACTGTATTCCAGAAACAGGTTCAATGCATCGACGGTCGCTTCACCGGGGCTGCTGTAGCGCAAATCCCCTGAGCGTTGGAACATCGTGCGCAGGGCAAAAATCATGATCCCAAAAAACGCAATCTGAACCGAGGTCCGAATACCGTTGGCAACCGCAAGGCCAAACCCCTCCCCTGCACGGGTGCCTATCACCAACCAACCCTGCCAAAGACCGATCCCTGCAATTGTGATCGGAAAGTAGGCCGCAGGCATGCCCTCAGGCAGCGTCAGCAACACCTGTAATGCAGCAAAGTAGCCGACACAGAAGAACAGGATCGCGCCGGCTAATTTTGAGCCCGTGGGCATTTGAGAGATTCCCGTTTGATTATGTCGGTTTACGCAAAATGATCTGTGTCAGGTCACAATTTCCGAAATGGAACGTGGCCGCGCAAGAGGCCAGATGGAAATTCCACATTTGGCGGCACCGATTGTCGACGCCGGGAGCGGCCATTTGGTCCCGTTTCCGGTAAAATACTTTGTGCCGGAGGTGGCAATTTTGGCTGAAACTTTCGCCAAGTTCGATGGAATGGTGATGGGTAAACTGGCCTGATCCATCTGGTTATTCCGGGTTTTTCGGGCCGGAAGCACACCACCTGAGAAGAGGTATTACTGAATGAAATCAATGCTATTCATGTGGATACACGCCCACTTTCCCTGCACCGTGATGAACTGCGATGGAGCCTGCCTGCCAAGCTTGAGGCTGTCCCGTAACGGATCAAATTGGCAGGCCAATATGCCTCCCCCACAGCCTCGAAGATCTCGATCGAGGTGATGGAATCATCTGTGCCCTGTGCGTCACGGTAATCCTGAAGTTTAATCTCTTCTCCGCCCCTCAAACAGGCATCCATGATGCGTTTGACGGCGTAATCGCGCTGTTCCTGGCTGAGAGTGTGGCCTCTGAGCGTCAGCCCCCGCTCGCCACCCCCGCGTGTTCCCCATTGAGCCGGTGCCGGTCAGCGCGCGCCCAATGGTTTGCCGCCGCCCTATCACCCCCTTGTTTCCAGCGTTCTGCTGATCCTCAAGCGCGACGGCAGGTATCAAGCTCACTCCACCGCTTCCACCAGCACCAGATCCCGCTGCGAGGCACCTTTCGCGTGGCTCATGGCTTCCTGATAGGTGGCGGATTCATAACAAGTATTCGCGGCGTCAAGGGACGGGAAATGGGCCACAACATTGCGCGGATGGGCGTGGCCTTCCTTTTGGATCGACGGCCCACCACGGGCCAGAAAACGACCGCCATGGGCAGTTATCGCCTCTGTCGCAAGCGCCGCGTATTTTCCATAGGCCACGTCGTCAGTCACAGTGACATGGGCAATCCAGTAGGCTCCGGACATGATCTATGCTCCTTTCAGGACGGTTTGTGCAGCGGCAATTGCTGCATCTGCATTTGACGGATCGGCACCGCCACCTTGGGCAAAATCAGGCCGGCCACCGCCACCTTTGCCGCCAAGCTCTCCAACTGCGGCGCGCACCAGATCCACCGCGCTGATGCGATCCTTCAGATCATCAGTCACCCCAGCCGCCACAGCCGCCTTGCCGCCGGTATCCGCAATCAGCAACACTGCGCCGGACCCGAGACGGGCTTTGTGCTCATCCACAATCCCCGCCAGGTCCTTACCCGTCACGCCACTTAACACCTGCGCGTGGAAGCTGATCCCGTTGATCCTGGTGGCCTCAGGGGTTGCGGCGCCACCAGCCATCGCCAACTCGCGGCGCAACTGCGCCACTTCATTTTCCAGCTTTTTGCGGTCATCCTTCAGCGCCTTGACCCGATTGATAACCTCGCCAGGCTGGGTGTTCATCTCAAGCGCCAATTGTGCCATCCGATGATCCTGCACGCTGAGGTAGTCAAACGCGGCGGGTCCGGTCAGCGCCTCGATCCGGCGCACACCGGCAGAAGATGCACTATCACCAAGGGTCACAAACACGCCGATATCACCGGTGCGCCGCACATGGGTGCCGCCGCACAACTCCAGCGAATAGGTATCCCCCGCCGTGCCTTTGCCCGAGCCATCCTGCACCCCCATGGATACAACGCGCACTTCGTCACCATATTTCTCCCCAAACAACGCCTGCGCGCCCAGACCACGTGCATCATCAGGTGTCATGATCCGCGTTTCAACAGGGGCGTTCTGGCGGATGTAGTCGTTCACCTCGGCCTCGACCCGAGCAAGTTCGCCAGCGCTGAGCGCTTTGCCGTGGCTGAAGTCAAACCGCAGCCGGTCCGACGCGTTCAGGGAGCCACGTTGCAAAACATGATCACCAAGCGCGCGGCGCAGGGCCTCGTGCAGCAGGTGCGTGGCAGAATGGTTGGAACGGATTGTGGTGCGACGGCTGTGGTCGACGCGCAGTTCCGCCCCCTGCCCCGGTTCGATATGGCCCTCAGCCACCTCGCCGATATGCAGGAAGACATCCGCAACCCGACGCGTGTCCGTCACACGCACCAGCCCGGTTTCAGTACGGATGGTGCCGGTATCGCCAACCTGCCCACCGGATTCGGCGTAAAACGGTGTCTGGTTAACCACAATGGTAACGTTTTGGCCCACGCCAACCTTGTCCACGGAAGCGCCGTCTTGCACCAACGCCAGCACCTGCCCCTCTGCAATCTCGGTGTCGTACCCCAGGAATTCCGTGACCCCATTCTTCTCAGCCACATCAAACCAGATCGTTGCATCCGCCGCGTCACCGGAGCCGGACCACGCAGCGCGGGCCTTGGCTTTCTGCTCAGCCATGGCGGCTTCAAAACCGTCTGTATCAACCGCGCGCCCCTGCTCGCGCAGGGCGTCCTGGGTCAAATCCAACGGAAAGCCAAAGGTATCGTAGAGCTTAAAGGCCGTTTCTCCGGGCAGGTTCGCGTTCTCGGGCAGCTTGCCAAGCTCATCATCCAGCAGCTTCAACCCGCGATCCAGGGTTTGGCGAAACCGCTCTTCTTCCAGCTTCAGCGTCTCGGTGATGAGGGATTGCGCATGGCCCAATTCCGGGAACGCCTGCCCCATCTGGCTGACAAGTGACGGGACCAGACGATACATCAGCGGATCTTTCGCGCCAAGCAAATGGGCGTGGCGCATAGCGCGGCGCATGATACGGCGCAGCACATACCCGCGCCCGTCATTGGACGGCATCACGCCGTCCGCGATCAGGAAACTTGTGGAGCGCAGGTGATCGGCGATTACCCGGTGATGCACGTTCTGGTCGCCATCAGGGTCGGTGGAGGATGCATGGGCCGAGGCCTCAATCAATGCACGCATTGTGTCGGTGTCGTAATTGTCGTGACTGCCCTGCAACAGCGCCCCAATCCGCTCCAGCCCCATACCAGTGTCGATGCTCTGCATCGCAAGCGGCACCATGGAACCATCGGCAAATCGTTCATTCTGCATGAAAACGATGTTCCATATCTCGATGAACCGGTCGCCATCCTCCTCCGGTGATCCCGGAGGGCCACCCCAGATGTGATCACCGTGGTCGTAAAAAATCTCGGTACATGGCCCACACGGGCCGGTCGGTCCCATCTGCCAGAAGTTATCCGAGGTGGCGATGCGGATGATCCGATCCTCAGGCACCCCAACCTTTTTCCAGATATCAAACGCCTCGTCGTCGGTATGGTAAACCGTGACCAGCAGTTTTGTGGCATCAATGGCGAAATCTTTGGTAATCAGCTCCCACGCATACCGAATGGCGTCTTCCTTGAAATAGTCGCCAAAGCTGAAATTCCCCAGCATTTCAAAGAACGTATGGTGGCGAGCGGTGTAACCTACATTGTCCAGATCGTTGTGTTTGCCGCCTGCGCGGACACATTTCTGCGACGACGTGGCTCGGACGTAATCGCGTTTCTCAAGCCCGGTGAACAGGTTCTTGAACTGCACCATACCCGAATTGACAAACATCAGTGTCGGGTCGTTGCGGGGCACCAGCGGACTGGAGGGCACAACCGTGTGCCCTTGTCGCGCGAAGTAGTCAAGAAATGAGGAGCGGATATCGTTCAGGCTGGTCATAAGCGCGCGGGTCCGGTGTTTGAGCTGCGGCTGAGGATGTAACCCTGCCCCGCCTCCCTGTCCACGGGCGATACGAAAAAGGACAGCCCGTTAAGGCCGTCCTTTCCCCGGTATTCTCCCGTCGCGAGCGACGGTGGGGTGGATTTCTGCAGTCACCCATCTGCAACTTGCAGGTCGACTTAATCGTCGTCGACAATAACCCCGTCACCTTTTGCCCCATCGAAGTCGAGGCCATGGGCGGCGCGGATCTTGTCTTCGATCTCATCGGCGATGGACGGGTTGTCACGCATGAATTGTTTGGAATTCTCCCGGCCCTGGCCAATGCGCTCGTCCCCATAGGAGAACCACGACCCGGACTTTTCGACGATCCCGGCTTTTACCCCCATGTCGATAAGCTCACCATGTTTCGAGATGCCTTCGCCATAAATGATGTCGAATTCGACTTGTTTGAACGGCGGTGCAACCTTGTTTTTCACCACCTTCACACGGGTCGCGTTGCCGATAATTTCGTCACGGTCCTTGATCGCACCAATGCGGCGAATGTCGAGGCGG
>JAESTV010000167.1 GCA_016763475.1 Roseicyclus sp. | reverse complement strand
TTCCTGACGCTCAATTCGCTGTTCATGATGCCGATGATGTGGCTGCAAGGAATGGTCGATGCGCGGGCGTTTTACCTTGGGCTGATCCTGTTGGGGCCGTATGTGATTGGCGGCTTGGTTGGGGTGCAGCTGTTTCGGCCTGGTGCGGCCGGATTGTATAAGTCTGTGGCCTATATACTGATCGGCGTGGCGGGGGTGATGGGCCTGCCGATATGGGGGTGATGGCCTGAAGCGCCCTGTGGGTGAGCGCCCTGTGGGTGAGCGCCCCTGCGTGTGAACGAAAAGGAGTGTCGGGATGCGTATGAACGAAGTCCAGTTTGACGATTCCCGTCCGGTGGACGGCTACGGGCCGGGGTTTTTCCGGGTTGGTGGAACGGTTTTGCAGGGCGCGATCTTGTTGCTGCCCACGGGGGTGACGGCCTGGGGCGGTTACGGCGATGTGGCGGCGTTGGTTGCGGTGGCAGGGCAGGTTGATGTGTTGCTGATGGGCACCGGCGCAGAGATTGCCTATCCACCCGCCGAATTGCGCCGTGCCGTGGAGGCGGCGGGGCTGGGCCTGGAGGTCATGGCGTCTCCCGCTGCGTGCCGGACCTATAACGTGCTGCTGGCAGAGGGGCGGCGCGTGGGTGCGGCGATGTTGCCGGTCTGAGGCCCCAAAACTCTTGAAAGAGTTTTATCAGACCCTTGCAAGGGTCTGGGTGCGGGCGCGGGGATGCGGCTGCTCTGTGGGGCGCAGAAGGGGGGCGCTGCCCCCGTCCTTCGGACTCCCCCGAGGTATTTTTGGCCAGATGAAGCCAGATGAAGCCAGATGAAGGACGGGGCGTTAGCGTTGCAGCGTTTTGCGTTTTATCTGATGCGTGCATCACCCTGACCGGCGAGGCCGCGGTTTGCGCAACACCCGCGCTCATTGGCCAGGGTGGTTCAAATCAAACGCACAGCGCTTTAGTTGTAGGTTGTCGGGAGTGTGGTTGGCAGGGATAGTTCGCCCAGGATCAGGGAACGCAATTCACGTTCCAGCTTGCGGCGCATGGCGTCCGCAAAATCGTCGTGGTTCAATGCGTATTCCACGAAGGCTCCGGGGCCGTGGATGACCTCGGCGGCATAATAATTCTCTATCTCGCGGCTGGCGCCACCGATGGCGAGGCCGTTGACAGTCACCCCGTCGAAATCAAAATGTTCAAATGCGGCGGCGGGGGGGAAGCCATCATTGTTCTGGCCGTCCCCCGAGATGTCGAGGGTCTGGAACAGGCAATCGGGGGCCTCGTGGAACCGGGTTGCGGCGAAGCCCAGCGCGTAGCCCAGCGCTGTGGGGTAATCTTCGGTTCCGCGGGTTGTATTGAGGATGCGTTCCGCGATGATCAGCAGGTCCGCCTCGGAGGTGACCATGATCCAGTCAACCAGCACGTCTTGCTGGAAGCGCCCGGACCATTCAAACACCGACAGCGCCACCGGGCCGGAGCCGTTCAGGAACGCTTCGGTTACAACGGGATCAAGCAGGGCGGCGGCCAGCCCGTCGATTTGCAGCTGATATTCCGCCTGATCAACGGAGGCTGACACGTCGAGGCCCAGTTGCAGGGCCAGGCGGCACTGATCCTGCGCCATCGCAGGGGAAGAGAGGGCCAGAGCCCCTGCAAAAAGGGCGGCCGGAATTTGGGTTCCGGGTTTTACCAATGGCCAGTATTTTCCATCGAGGCCCACGGCTCTGCCGGGGCCAGGGCCTCACCGTCCTGCAAAAGTTCAACCGAGATATTGTCGGGTGTGCGCACAAACGCCATGTGGCCATCACGGGGCGGGCGGTTGATGGTGACGCCATTGTCCATCAGGTGTTGGCACAGGGCGTGGATATCATCGACGCGGTAAGCGAGGTGCCCGAAATGGCGGCTGTCCGATGGAAGCCCTTCGTCACCATCCCAATTGTGAGTCAGCTCAACACTGGCATTTTCCTGGCCCGGCGGGGTCATGAATACCAAGGTGAACCGCCCGCCTTCGCTGTCGATGCGCCGGGTCTCTTCCAGTCCGAGAAGCCCGAAGAACGCAATGGTGGCGTCGAGGTCTTTCACCCGGATCATTGTATGCAGATAGCGAATGCTCATTTTTGGTCCCCTTGTTTGATGGTCAGCTTAACGCGGTGGGCGCACAAGGCCAGCCCGGCAGTCAGTCAACTTCGCGTGGGCTAACCGGGTGAGGTGACATTGCGTCCCGCACCACCAGGCTCACCGTAACAAAGCTGACGTACAGCAACAGATACCACGAGCCGAATTTGCTGGCGTCCACAAACCCGATGTCACCCTGGGCCGCGTAGGTCCATGTCTGGGTGAAAGTGCCGACATTTTCGGCGATCCACAGCAAGATGGCTGACAGGAATGCACCAAGCGGCAGGGGGATCCAGCGCGGGGTTTTGGCGATGAAGAACCAGATGCGGGTGCGCAGGAACAAGACCAGCGTGGCGGCGAAAAGGATCCAGCGGATATCATAGGTGTAATGGAGGGTGTAGAAGTTCACGTAGATCGCAGCCGCAAGGATGAAGGTGATCCAGAACGGCGGATAAGGCGCGAATTCCATGCGGAAAATCCGGATGGAGCGGGCGATGAAACTGCCCACGGACGCATACATGAAGCCTGAGAACAGCGGCACGCCGCCGACCTCCAGAATGCCCTGGTCCGGGTAATCCCATGACCCTTGGGACAGTTTGAAGATTTCCATCAATGTGCCGGAGATGTGGAATATCAGGATCACTTTGGCTTCTTCCAGGGTCTCCAGTTTGCGCCAGATGAAAATGGCTTGAGTGACGACGGCAAAAACCACCAGCGCGTCGTAACGGGCCAGTGCCCAGTGGTCTTGCCAGATCACGCGGGTGAAGATGATTGCGCACAGGATCATGATCCCAAACAGCGCCGCCCACCCGATTTTCAGCACACAGATCGCAGCTTCTGCCAGCCCGCGCGGCAGGTGTGTGGTCAGGGTCCGTTCCAAATAGGTAACGCTGGTGTCGCTCATATCCCCTCATCATCTTGCGGTCTTGGGGGGCGGTGGGGCAATATGTAGCCTCACACCGCTTGTCCAACTGATTCCGTAACCTTAGGACCATTGCCATGACGCTGACCCCTGAACAACTGGAGGATATCCAGAAATCCCGCGCCAACCCACAATTGACGCTGCGTGCGGTGGCTCCGGGGATGGAGCGACACCTGTATAAGGTGCAACCGGTGCTGAACCACGGCTTTGTGCGGGTCGTTGATTATATGGGTGATGATGGGTCAATTGTGCAGGCCGCCAGGGTGTCCTACGGCGCGGGCACCAAACATGTGTCGAACGACGAGGGGCTGATCCGGTATCTGATGCGGCACTGGCACTCGACCCCGTTTGAGATGTGCGAGATCAAGTTACACGTGAAGCTGCCGGTGTTTGTGGCGCGGCAATGGATCCGGCACCGGACGGCGAACGTGAACGAATACTCGGCCCGGTATTCGATACTGGACCGGGAGTTCTATATTCCCGAGCCGGAACAACTGGCGGCGCAATCGGTGGTGAACAATCAGGGCCGGGGGGAGACCTTGCAAGGCGAGGAGGCCGAGCGGGTGCTGGAGATGTTAAAGGCCGACGCCGGGCGGTCCTATGACCACTACGAACAGATGTTATCGCAAGACGGCCAGGCAGGCCTTGCGCGGGAGCTGGCGCGGATGAACCTGCCCGCAAACATCTACACCCAATGGTATTGGAAAGTGGATTTGCACAACCTGTTCCATTTTCTGCGCCTGCGGGCTGACCAACATGCGCAATACGAGATCCGGGTCTATGCCGATGCAATTGCCGAGATGGTCAAGGACTGGGTGCCAGCGGCTTATGGCGCGTTTGAGGATTACCGGATGGGCGGGGTTCAGTTGTCGGGGAAGGGTGTGGAGGTTGTTAGGCGTCGGCTGGCGGGGGAAGTGGTGACACAGGAGACGTCCGGGATGAGCAAGGGAGAATGGCGGGAGTTTGAGGGGGTGTTTGGGTAGATGCCTTCGCAAGCGAGAAGAATGGCCAGAGACAAAATGTTACCCGAGGTCGAGCGGCTAGTCGCAAGTCACAAAGAGCTTAGGAAGGGGAAGAAGGGTCCAGACCCCCACAATGCGATTCTGAAATCATCAGTATTATTGCTTTGTGCGATTTGGGAATTGTATTGTGAAGCGGTTCTGGAAGAGGCTGTAGAAAAGCTATTGAACTCGAAAGAAAATGTAACGGAATTGCCGGAGGCAATCAAGACCCAGCTAATTCAAGCCGTGTACGATAAGAATGTTTGGAAATCCGATCCGCTAAAGCTTGCGGGATTTGGGTGGAGAGATGTTCATATGAAGATTGTTGGGGATAAATGTGCCGCGTTTAATACACCAAAACCGACTCCGCTTGACGACCTGTTCAAAAAGATGCTCGGATTGAAGGAGATTTCCAAAAGTTGGAGCACATCAAATGGCGAGATTGAAGGCTTTGTGACTTTGAGAGGTGAGATTGCACATAGGGGAACTGATGCCTCATCCGTTTCCCGCGAAAAAGCCACCCACTACAAAGCGATGATCTCGAAAACGATAACGGAGACCGATGACGCTGTGTACGACTTCCTAAAGTTGGCAGAAAACTGTGGGAAAGCGCCTTGGCAAAAGACATCAAAATAAATGGATAGAGTAGTTTGAGCGATTACACTCATATTTTCTTGTGCCAAAGCAACCACCCCCTCCCGCGCCAAGCCTAACTCCCAGCCTTTCTGCAAATTCATCCAGAACTCTGGCGTGGTCCCAAACGCTTCGGCCAGCCTCGGCGCCGCATCGCCTCCCGCGCCAAATCTTCCTGCGACGGTGATCGCCCCCTATTCCCCGGCACGCCGGTAAATTGGGGGTGATTGGCTTTGGGCCTTACG
>JAESTV010000166.1 GCA_016763475.1 Roseicyclus sp. | reverse complement strand
CTTTACGCCGCCGCTGCCGTCGCAGGCGCCGGGGCGGCCCTCGTCATGGAGGCCCTTACCGACATCCCGCTTGCCCCCACAGCGGCCTGCATCGCCACAACCTTCGGCCTGCGCGCAGGCTCACTTCTGTTTGGGTGGAGCTTACCTGTCTACAAAGGCCGCCCCCCGCGGGCCTAGCCGCAGAAACTCCCTTCGAAGGGAGTTAACAGAGTTTTCGAAAACTCTGCCTGCGCCCCAATGTAACGTTTGGCAGGAACAATCACCGCACCCACCCCACGCCAAATCCCTTCGAAGGGATTTGCAAGGCTCTTCGAAGAGCCTTCGCGCGATCTAGTCAAACGTTCCGGTCACACGCCCGAGCAGCATAAAGGCCCGCGCCGTGCGGGTGTCAGCCAGATGGGCAATTTCCTCGTCGCTGGCGTTCCGCTCGAACTCCATAAACGTCCGGTCAAAGTGGCGCAGGAAGTGATGCACCGCATCCCGGAACACCGGGTCCTTACGCATCCGCCCAGCGGCCAGAACCAGGGATGAGCGGTCGTGGATACCACCCAGTGCCGCAATCGGCCGGCCCCGGTCCCCTTTGGCAAACCGCCGCCACACCTCGGACTTGGACCGATCAGGGCGCAGATCATCCATATAGATGCCGTCCTGTGACAGCAGCGTCAGCACATCTTGCGAGGCGCGGATCAACCGCTCCGTTGCGCGGTCTTCCAGTGCCCGGCGCAAGGTGCGGAACCCTTCCTTGTCGTGCTCATTCTCGGGGAAATTCAGCGCCTTGATGAAATCCGCGACTGAAATCGGCTCACGCTCCACCTCTTGTGCCAATCCCAATGCAGGCTGCGGCTGAGTGGAATCTGTCAGGACCTCGGCTGGTGGCACCGCCGCGCGCACCTCAGCCGGATCAGCGCTACGAAGGGAGGTGAAGGTTGCCAGCCGGGTATCCGCCGCATGTTGCGCCGCAACCAGATCATCCAGCTTCTGAACCAGTTCCGGCTTCACCTCCATCGAGTTTCGCTGCTGCTGCTCAACATATGCTGCGCGCATCGCATCAATGGAGGCCTGCAATCGTGCGGCCACTTGGCGCAACGCCCGCGCCGTGCGCGCCGCCATCGCCGCCACCCAGATCAACGCCAGCGGCAGGACAACCGCCAGGATCGAAAGAATACGGCTCAACTCATTTGAAGGCGCTTCCCCCTCCGGGGTGCCGGTGCCCAGAAAAATTACCGCCCCGATCCACAACAACGACACCAGGATCGCCACAATCTCTATGATCGTAACGCGCGGTCCCGCCTCGGCCCGGGCATACAGCCCAAGGTCCAGTGCCGTTGGTGTGGGCCTGGCCGCAGGTTGCGGTGTCGTATCGGAGGACGGCATGGGCGACCTCAGTCCAAAAAACGGGCGTTGACGAAACGCAAACCTGAAGGGGCGTCAGACATACGAAATCTTGACGATTTCATAACCCTTTGCCCCGCCGGGTGTGCGCACTTCGACGCTATCGCCCTCCTCCTTGCCAATCAAGGCACGAGCGAGGGGGGAATTGATGTTGAGATACCCTTTCCCGATATCAGCCTCAGCTTCGCCCACAATCATGTAGGTCTTCTTTTCTTCGGTCTCTTCATCCACCAACGCAACCGTGGCCCCAAACTTGATCGCGCCTGACAACTTTGCGGGGTCGATGACCTGTGCCAACGAAATAGAGCTCTCAAGCTCTTTGACGCGGCCCTCGATGAAGGACTGCTTTTCCTTGGCGGAGTGATACTCTGCGTTCTCTGACAGATCGCCATGCTCACGCGCTTCCGCAATCGCCTTGATGATCGCAGGACGCTCAATACTTTTTAACTGCTTCAACTCGCCATTCAGGGCCTCAAGGCCCTTAGGTGTCATCGGGATCTTTTCCATCAGTCGTGGCCTTGAGATATCAGGGACAAATAAAATCCCGGCAGGGCGGGGCCGTGCCGGGGCTTAAGCGAGGTTAGGCGCGAATGCGCCAAGGTTCAACTGGGATCGCACATGGGCTTAAACAGGTGCGGCTCAAACAGGTGCGCAGGCGTTGCCTAAAAGCTGCCCCCAACCCCGACCGAAACCGTTCCCGTCACCGACAGACCTGGCGCAGGGGCGGCTCGGTCCGGCCGCTCGGGCGCGCCATCAACGCCGCAGGCTGCCAAAGTGCCGATGAACGAGAGTAATACAACATACCGCATGTGATTTTCCTTTTCGGCAAGTGAGCCAATATCGCAGCTTCAGTGCCATGGCCGATCATGTCCAGTCCGCGCGGCTTTGGTGTCGGCGGACAAACGCCGACCCCGACACTGTGCTGCCCTACCCTAACTGCGCCCTACCCTAACTGCGCCCTACCCTAAACGCCCCCTACCCTAAACGCACGCGCCACCGCGCCACCTGTTCACGTACACGCACCGGTGACGTGCCCCCATAAGAGGTGCGTGACGCAACAGAATTATGCACACCCAGCACGTCAAACACCGCGTCGGTGATATCACCATGGACACTCTGCATATCCGCCAATGACAGATCCGGCAGGTCACACCCCTTGTCCTCCGCCAACTTCACCAGGCTGCCAGTGACGTGGTGGGCATCGCGGAACGGCATATCCAACGTGCGCACCAGCCAATCGGCAAGGTCCGTCGCCGTGGAAAACCCGCTCGCCGCTGCCGCCTCAAGCGAAGGCACATTGGCCGCCATGTCACGCACCATGCCCTCCATCGCGGCCAGCGCCAGCATCAGGTTATCGGCGGCATCAAAGACCTGCTCCTTGTCCTCCTGCACGTCCTTGGAATAGGCCAGCGGCAGCCCCTTCATCACCATCATCAGCGCCACATTGGCCCCGAATATCCGCCCCACCTTGGCGCGGATCAATTCCGCTGCGTCAGGGTTCTTCTTCTGTGGCATGATGGAGGAGCCGGTGGAGAAGCGGTCAGACAGAACCACAAACCGGAATTGCGCTGAGGACCAGATCACCAATTCCTCTGCAAAGCGGCTTAGATGCATGGCGCAGATTGACGCCGCGCTCAGGAATTCCAACGCAAAATCACGGTCACTCACGGCATCCAGGGAATTTGCGGCGGGCCGGTCAAACCCCAACGCCTGCGCCGTCATGTCCCGATCAATCGGGAACGACGTGCCCGCCAATGCGGCCGCACCTAACGGAGACTCGTTCATCCGCGCCCGCGCATCACGGAACCGGCTGGCATCACGCCCCAACATCTCCACATAAGCCATCATATGATGGCCCCAGGTCACTGGCTGTGCCGTCTGAAGATGAGTGAAACCGGGCATGACCCAATCCGCACCCGCCTCCGCCTGCCCCAATAACGCTCGTTGCAACGCCTCAATCCCGCCAATCGCTGCGTCGATCTGCTCACGCACCCACAGCTTGAAGTCCGTCGCCACCTGATCGTTCCGGGAACGCGCCGTGTGTAAGCGCCCTGCCGGAGCGCCCACAACCTCCTTCAGACGCGCCTCCACATTCATGTGGATGTCTTCCAGCGCGGCGGAAAAGGCAAAGGTTCCACCCTCAATTTCTGACAACACCGTGAGCAGGCCTTCCCGGATCACCTCTGCATCGCTAGGCTTAACAATGCCCACGGCGGCAAGCATAGCCGCATGGGCGCGGGAACCTTCGATATCCTGCCGAGCCATCCGCTGGTCAAATCCGATCGAGGCATTGATCGCCTCCATGATCGCATCAGGCCCAGCGGCAAAACGCCCGCCCCACATCGTGTTGGCGGCGCTGGTGTTGTCGGTTGATGGCGTGTCGGAGGAACCCATATCGCTCATGTGCATCTGCCTTTTCAGTGGGGAACCCGATGGTCCGCAAAGTCTTAGTTACCGCCGCTTACATCGCCGCAGCCTTCGGTGCAATTCTCACTCCGATTCAGGCGCAGGACCTGTCGACCCTGCTGACAGGTGACATGCGCGGACTTGTGGTCCACGCCTCACCAACCGAGGCCTCGGATCTGCCGTTTGTGCAGGTGGACGAAAGTGAGGGCACGCTGGCCGATTACCAGGGCCAGTATATCCTCCTGAACTTCTGGGCCACCTGGTGTGCGCCTTGCCGGGAAGAAATGCCCTCGCTGCAAAGCCTGCAAACGATGCTTGGCGGCGATGCTTTCCAGGTCGTGACCCTGGCCACTGGCCGTAACCCGCCCCAAGCCATCCGCCGGTTCTTTGACGAAGAGGGCATAACAACCCTCCCGCAGCACCGCGACATCAACCAGCAAATCGCTCGGGAGATGGGCGTATTCGGCCTGCCAATCACCGTCATTCTAAACCCCGAAGGTGAAGAGATCGCCCGCCTGCGCGGCGACGCCGACTGGGCCAGCCCAGAGGCCATTGCCCTGATCGAATCCCTCATCGCCAGCGACAGTTGAGAAGGAGCGCTCCCGCCTCCTCCTTTGGCTGCGCCAAACTCGACGGCGGTCATGGCACCTCGCCCTGCGGGCATCGGCGCGGGGGGGGGCGCTGCGCTGGCAAGGCGTTTCGCGCCAACACAACTCCCTGCCTTCCTCTGGCCTGCCTTCATCTGGCCAAAAATACCTCGGGGGGCACCGAAG
>JAESTV010000165.1 GCA_016763475.1 Roseicyclus sp. | reverse complement strand
TGTCTCGCCCTTTTTCAATGGATAGGTGAGATGCAATAAATAATGAGCGGTCAAGCCCTTAAGCATGATTGCTGCGCCGACTTCATCTGAAATGCCATCAACACGCGGAGGTTAAAAACCACACGGGGCACAGTGGAGGAGATGATGACTTCGCTCACCTCTATCGCCAGCTTCTCGTGCCCCATCAGGGTTGAGAACCAGACAAAATACTGGTCCGCCGTGCGGGTATGCTCGGTTGAGGTACGGAAGGTGGCGATAAACGTCTTTCCGTCCCAAACGCTGAAGACGGTGTTGGTATTGCCGCAATCGATGCACAGAAGCATGTCGCGCCCTTCCTTTAGAAATGGATATCCGCCGCCGCGATGGCGCGGCGGCCTTTTGGGGTCTCAAGCACCAGATTGCCGGTTTCGTCGATGTCACGGAAGGTGCCGGTAATCGCCTCGTTCGGCAGGCGGGCGGTTATCACCTCGCCAAGGCGCGCGGCGTGGGACAGCCACTCGGTTCGGGTCGGTCCAAAACCGTAGGAGGTGAGGCTGTATTCGCGGGCGGCGAAGGCCGGGGCGAGGGCGTCAAGGAAGGCTTCCGGTGTGATGTGGGTGGTCAGGGCCACGGGCGGCAGCGCGTGGGGTTCGACCTCGGCCTGTGCCGGTGCAGCGGCGAGGTTCACCCCGATGCCGATGATCAGATGGCTCACCCCGCCGCGCCCGTCGCCGAGGCTTTCCAGCAGAATCCCCGCCAGTTTGCCGCCATTCAGCAGGACATCGTTGGGCCACTTCAGGGAAAGCGCGTCTGGTGGCGTGCCAACGGCTACCAGCGCATCCCGCAGGGCAAGGGAGGCGGTGAACGAGCGTAACGCCACCTGCTCAACCGGGCCTTTGGGCTGCATGCTCAGGGAGGCGGCGAAATTGCCCGGCGGCATGGCCCAAGCGCGGCCACGGCGGCCACGGCCAGCGGTCTGGTTCAACGCCAGAACCCATTCAGGCCCCGCCAAAGTCGGCGCGGCGCGGACAGCTTCAAGCATTGTGCTATCGGTCTCAGGCAGGATACGGCGACCCACGCCGTGGGGCCAATGGCCCATGTCGGGGCGGTTTACACTTGATTTGGATCGCAATACGCAGCCCCTCGTTTCATACAACCGCGCATCGCGATTCCGTCACTTCAGAGAGCCGCGACGGGCTTAGCGCGTCAACATCGCCGCCGCAGCCTGTGCCGGGGCTTCGATCCCGAACAGGTTGATACCGGGAATCCAGCCGAGGCCAATGATCGCCGCCATCCCGATGAGGCCGACGTAAGGCACCAGCCCCATTTTGCCGTCGAGCCCTTCACGAGCGTCGCCAAAATACATCAGGTAAATGATGCGGATGTAATAGAAGGCCCCGATCACCGACGCGATGACACCGGCCACCGCCAACCAGATCAGGCCAGCATCCACAGCGGCAACCAGCACCGCGTATTTGCCAAAGAAGCCCAACAGCGGCGGCACACCTGCAAGGCTGAACATCAGCACCAGAATGGCGAGGGCTTTTGTCGGTTCTTTCGAGGCGAAAGCCGACAGCGACGAGATATCTGTCACCTGCCGTCCGTCACGTTCCATGGTCAGGATAAATGCGAAGGTGCCAATGTTCATCACCACATAAATCGCCATGTAGATCAGCATCGCCTCCACACCCTGCGCGGTGCCCGACGCCAACCCCATCAGAGCAAACCCCATGTGCGAGATCGAGGAATACGCCATCAGGCGTTTGATATCCGTCTGCCCGATCGCCGCAATGGCGCCGAGGAACATCGACAGCACAGCCAGGAACATCACAATCTGTTGCCAATCGCCGATCACGCCGCCAAAGGCGTCATGCACAACCCGCGCGAACAGCGCCATCGCGGCAACCTTGGGTGCGGTGGCAAACAGCGCTGTAACCGGCGTCGGTGCCCCCTCGTACACGTCCGGTGTCCACATGTGGAACGGCGCGGCAGAGACCTTGAACGCAAGGCCCGCAAGGATGAAAACAAGGCCAAACAACAGGCCAAGGGGCATGTCACCTTGCGCCGCCTCAATGATGCCACCAAACCGGGTGGTGCCTGCGAAGCCGTAGGTGAGCGAGGCACCATACAGCAGCAGGCCCGAGGACAGCGCCCCAAGGACGAAGTATTTCAAGCCCGCCTCGGTGGAACGCACCGAATCCCGGCGCATGGCGGCGACCACATACAAAGCCAGGGCTTGCAGCTCCAGCCCCATATAAAGCGCGATCAGATCACCGGCCGAGACCATGATCATCATGCCGACAACAGCCAATATAATCAGGATCGGAAACTCAAACCGCAATAAATCTGACTTTGCCATGAAATCCTGTGAAATCGCCAGGATTGCGGCGGCTGACAGAAGGATGGTGACCTTGGCGAAACGGCTGAACGCGTCATCGATGAACATGCCGTCGAACGCCTCATGGGCGCCGTTACCTGTCACGCCGATGTAGAAGGCGATGATCACAAACAGCGCCGCCGTGCCCCAACACATCGCCGAGGCAAGCTTGTCTTTTGAGGTGTAGACCGCACCCAGAAGTCCCGCCATCGCAAACAGCGACAGCACAATCTCAGGGGTCATAATGGCAAGATCGGCACCGATCATAGGGGTATCCTCACTGGCTGGCGGCAACTGCCGCGTGCGGTTCAAATGCCGCTACGGCTTGTTCGTAGTTTTCAACAAGGGCGGTAACCGAGGGGCCGATGATATCGGTCACAAGGCTCGGGTAGACGCCCAGAAGGAGTGTCATAACCACCAGCGGCGCGAATATTGCGCGCTCGCGCCTGGTCATGTCAGTGATGGATCGCAGGCTTTCCTTGATCAAGTCGCCAAACATCACCCGGCGGAAAAGCCACAGGGCGTAACAGGCCGACAAGATCACCCCGGTTGTGGCGAAGACACCAACCCAGGTGTTGACCTGGAACACACCAATCAGGGTCAGGAATTCACCCACAAAACCCGAGGTGCCCGGCAGGCCCACATTGGCCATGGTGAACAACATGAAGATCAGCGCGTAGGCAGGCATCCGCACCACCAGGCCGCCGTAAGCATCGATATCGCGGGTTTTCATCCGGTCGTAGATCACGCCGACACACAGGAACAACGCGCCTGAGATGAACCCATGCGAGATCATCTGAAATATTGCGCCGTCGATGCCGTTCTGGTTGGCGGCAAAAATGCCCATGGTCACAAAACCCATATGCGCCACCGAGGAATACGCGATCAGCTTTTTCATATCCTCCTGCACCATCGCCACAAGTGAGGTGTAGACGATGGCGATCACGGACAGCCACAAGATCAGCGGCGCCATGATGTCAGACGCCACCGGGAACATCGGCAAGCTGAAGCGCAGGAAGCCGTAGCCCCCCATCTTCAGAAGGATCGCCGCCAGCACAACCGACCCCGCCGTCGGGGCCTGCACGTGTGCGTCCGGCAGCCACGTATGCACCGGCCACATTGGCATTTTCACCGCGAAACTGGCGAAGAAGGCGAGGAACAGCATGGTTTGCAAACCGCCAACCACAGTGAAGCCGAGGACCGAGAAGGTCTCGGTGCCGAACTGGTGGTTCAGCAGCGTCGGAATATCGGTGGTGCCTGCGTCCACATACATCATCACCATGGCGACCAGCATCAGGACAGAGCCGAGGAAGGTGTAGAGGAAGAACTTGAAGCTGGCGTAGATCCGGTTCGCGCCACCCCAGATGCCGATGATCAGGAACATCGGGATCAGGCCCGCCTCGAAGAACACGTAGAACAGCACCATGTCGAGGGACACAAAGACGCCAATCATCAACGTCTCAAGGATCAACAGCGCAATCATGTATTCCTTGACGCGGTGTTTCACACCCCAGCACGAGGCGATGGTGATCGGCATCAGGAACGTGGTCAGCATCACAAACAGGATCGAGATACCGTCAACCCCGACTTTATAGGTCAGGCCGAACATCCATTCGCGTTCTTCCACCAGCTGGAAGCCGGTATTGGCGGCATCGAACTGCACCAGCAGGAAGATTGACGCAATAAACGTGATCACAGTCGCCCATAAGGCTAACCGCTTGGCGTTCAACTGAGCGGCTTCGTCGTCGCCACGCTGGATAACAGCCAGCATGACCGCGGCGAGCAGCGGCACGAAGGTAACGATGGAGATCAGATTTTCCATGTGTCCTTACCCCGCGCTCAAGGTGACAAAGGTGATCAGGACCACAAGCCCCAGCACCATCGCAAACGCGTAATGGAAGATGTAGCCCGACTGCGCGCGGCCTGCGAGGCGGGTGAAGAAGGGGATGATCCCCATCGCCAGCCCGTTGATGGCGCCGTCAATCACTTTGCCATCGCCAAATTTCCAGAGGAACCGGCCAATGGCCTTGGCCGGGCGCATGAAGAGGAACTCATAGACTTCATCAAAGTACCATTTGTTCAGCAGGAAGTTGTAAAGCGGGCGCTGTTGCGCCGCGAGGCGTCCGGGAATCGACGGGTTCACGATGTAGAACAGATAGGCGGTGCCCAAGCCGATCAGCATGGCGATGAACGGGGCCACCTTGACCCATTTCGGTACTGCGTGAGCGTCGCCAAGCACGTCATTGTCGGGGGCCGCGTGGATAGCACCCTCACCCGGAGCGCCGGACAGAACGGCGTGGGCCGCGCCGCCGTACCCACTATCCGCAGCATCAGCGTAGCCCACCTCATCACCCGCAGCATCACCGCGGGTCTCTTCCTCGGCGTCGTGTAACGCGGCCTCAGCAACCGGAACCCCAAAGAACCGGCCCACCTGATCTGCGTAACCGAAGAACGAGCTGTACCAGATCATACCCGAGAACACGGCGCCCAACGCCAGAGCGCCAAGGGGCAAAGTCATCGTCCAGGGCGATTCATGGGCATGATCGTGGGTTTTCTTGTTGCCGCGTGCGTCCCCAAAGAAGGTCAGGAACATCAGGCGCCAGGAATAGAAGCTGGTGAAGCCCGCCGAGATCACCAGCGACCAGAAGGCGAACTCCCCCAGACCGGGACCGAAGGCAAACGCCGACTCAATCACCGCGTCCTTGGACAGGAAACCCGCGAAGCCAATGGCCGTCAGCGGAATGCCGACCCCGGTGATCGCCAACGTGCCAATCATCATGCCCCAGAACGTGTAGGGGATCTTTTTGCGCAGCGCGCCATAGTTGCGCATGTCCTGTTCGTGGTGCATCGCGGTGATCACCGAACCGGCACCCAGGAACAACATCGCCTTGAAAAAGGCGTGGGTGAACAGGTGGAACATCGCAACCGAATAGGCTCCGACGCCAGCGGCGACGAACATGTAGCCAAGTTGCGACATGGTCGAATAGGCGATCACCCGTTTGATATCGTTCTGCACCAGCCCGATGGTGGCCGCGACAAAGGCCGTCAGCGCCCCCACAATAATGATGAAATTGCCCGCGACAGGCGCGTATTCAAGGATCGGCGACATGCGGCAGACCAAGAACACACCCGCCGTCACCATGGTAGCGGCGTGGATCAGGGCCGACACCGGGGTCGGGCCTTCCATCGCGTCAGGCAACCAGGTGTGCAGGAACAACTGCGCCGATTTACCCATCGCGCCGATGAACAACATGATCGCAATGGTGTTGGCGGCGTCCAGCTCCATCCCGAGGAAGGTGATGTTCATCTCTGCCAGCTCTGCGCCCATGGGCAGGATCACGTCGAACTGGATGCTGTCCGTCATCCAGAACAGCGCGAAGATGCCCAGAAGGAAGCCGAAATCACCCACACGGTTGACGATGAACGCTTTCATCGCGGCTGCACCAGCGGACGGTTTGCGGTAGTAGAAACCGATCAACAGATAGGAGGCGACACCCACGCCCTCCCAGCCAAAGAACAGCTGCAAAAGGTTGTCAGCCGTCACCAGGGTCAACATCGTGAAGGTGAAGAAGCTGAGGTAAGCGAAGAACCGGGGGCGGTAGCTTTCGTTTTCCTTGAAGTTCTCGTCATTGGCCATGTAGCCGAACGAATACAGGTGAACGAGGGCCGAGACGGTGGTGATCACAACCAACATGATCGCCGTCAGCCGGTCCACACGGATCGCCCAATCGGCAAAGAACGTGCCGGACTCGATCCAGGTGAAGAGGGAGCGGGTGTAGGTTTCGCCGTCAAAACCAAGGAACACCACCCAGCTGAGCAGGCAGGACAGGAACAACATCAGCGTCGCCACGACACATGCGCCCTGCTCGCCAATCAGGCGCCAGGAGAACCCGCAGATGATCGCGCCAACCAGCGGGGCGAAGAGGAGAATGGTTTCCATGTGCCCTTAGCCCTTCATATTGGCGACGTCTTCAACGTCGACCGTGCCGCGGTTGCGGAAGTAACAGACAAGGATCGCAAGGCCGATGGCGGCCTCGGCGGCGGCGACCGTGAGGATGAACAGGGTGAAGACCTGCCCCGTGAGATCCCCGAGGAACGAGGAGAACGCAACCAGGTTGATGTTCACCGCCAGCAGCATCAGCTCCAGCGACATCAAAATGATGATGACGTTCTTCCGGTTCAGAAATATCCCGAAAATACCAATGACAAACAGCGCAGCCGCCACCGTCAGGTAATGTTCTAGACCTATGGTCATCGTGTCCCTCCGGGGCCGCAGGCCCCAATCGTCTAACTCAGGCCGCAGGCCCCAGTCGTTTATCTCGGGGCGCGTTTTGGCCCCACTCATCGTTCCAGGGCTTGCCCCCGGTGCATTTACAGTCGCGCATTTGCGGCGCGTGGGAGAGATGCCTCACCCGGAATTCTGTTCCCGCCTCAGTAGTCCGCCGGGCAGTTTGATCGCGGAACCGGCATTCTCGGCAGGTCACACCCGCAATGGTCGTCCGGCAAGGTAAAAACTTGGGTCTCCACTCCGGTCTGCCGGATCTGATCCGCCAGATCACGCAGCCCCTGCTCCGCTTCGTCAAAGACCGCAGCATTCATGGTCGCCTGTGCCGCCCAATAGGCCGACCAATCGTCGCCGGCAGGCGGTACAATCCCAAGGCTGGAGCGGCTGTTGCACTCGGTCACAACGAAACGCTCCACCTCGTTGGCATATTCGCTGAACAACACAACCGCGGCGTTAGAGCCATCAAGGTACGCCACTCCACCGCCGGGGAGTGTGCAGCTTTGCGGCTGAATCGCACAGGCCGACGCGGCAGGCGCGGCCAACAGGGCAGTGATTATGAGCGCGGTACGCATCATTGCCTAAAGCCCCTGCCCCGGTTTCACGTCCTTCAACTCCATCGCCGTCTTCGGATCACGCATCATTTGGGCGACCGGGTCCTGGCGTTTCACGTCGACGCGGTGGCGCAGGGTCAGGACAATGGCGCCAATCATCGCAACCAGAAGGATCAGGCCCGAGAGCTGAAAGACCAGAAAATAATCATCATAGATGATCAGGCCCAGGGCCTGGGTGTTGTGCGCCTCGTCCAGCGGCGGGGCCGGGCTGCCAAGGCGGCTGTCGATCCCCTCCGAGTAGGTCCAGGACCCAAACGCCAGGGTCAGTTGCATCAAGAGGATAACGCCGATCAATCCGCCAAGCGGCACGTATTTCGCCATCTCGGCCTTCAACTCGGCAAAGTCCACGTCCAGCATCATCACAACAAACAGGAACAGCACCGCAACCGCGCCGACATAGACGATGATCAAAAGCATCGCCACAAACTCAGCCCCCAGAAGCACAAAGAGGCCAGCGGCGGACAGGAATGACAGGATCAGCCACAGGACCGAATGCACCGGATTTTTGGAGGTGACTGTGAACAGCCCGCCAAGCACAACACACAGGGCGAAGAGGTAGAAGGTGAAATCTGCAATGGTCATCTCAGTCACCCTCTCCTTCGGTCGTACCCGCATCGATGGCTTCTTTGGCCAACTCCATCGCCTTGTTCATCGAGGCCATGCCACCGAACAGGCCTGCAAGGCCAATCGCCTCGGCAATCTCCTGGGTCGTCGCGCCCGCCGACATGGCTTGGCGCACAGTCATGCGGATCTGCGGTTCAGCCATGGCGCCCTGAATGGTCAGGCCCTGCAAGGTCAGCAAAAGGCGGGTCTTGGCGTCCAGCCCTTCGGGGTTGAACTGCTTGCCCATAAACGCCTCCAGCATTTCAGCGGGAACCATCGGCCACAGCTTTTCCATCTGGCCGGGCACAAGATTGGCGGTGTCGGGATTCATCGCCTTCAGCCAACCCTCGGTCATATCCTGGGTTTGCTTGAACAACGCCTCAAACGGATTTTGGGTTGGATCACTCATCGGTACGGGGCGTCCAGTTCCAGATTGCGGGCGATGGCCGATTCCCAACGGTCGCCATTCTCAAGCAGTTTCTGCTTGTCGTAATACAACTCTTCGCGGGTTTCGGTGGCGAATTCAAAGTTCGGACCCTCGACAATGGCGTCCACCGGGCAGGCTTCCTGACAGAAGCCGCAATAGATGCACTTGGTCATGTCGATGTCATAACGTGTGGTCCGGCGCGAGCCATCTTCGCGGGGCTCTGCGTCGATGGTGATCGCCTGCGCCGGGCAGACGGCTTCGCAGAGTTTACAGGCGATGCAGCGTTCTTCGCCGTTGGGGTAGCGGCGCAAGGCGTGCTCACCGCGAAAACGCGGGCTTAAAGGCGACTTCTCGTGGGGGTAGTTGATCGTGACCTTGGGTGCGAAGAAATACTTCATGCCCAGTTTGAAGCCGATGAAGAAGTCCCACAAAAGGAAGTACTTCGCGGCGCGGGTGTAATCGATCTGGGTCATCGTTCAGCCTCCAATTGCCCAGCGGGCCCAGAAGCCGCCAAGGACCTCATAACGGGCCATGAAGGCCACAAACACCACCCAGAAGAGCGAGAACGGCAGGAACACTTTCCAGCCCAGGCGCATCAGTTGATCATAGCGGTAACGCGGCGTGATCGCCTTCACCATCGAGAACATGAAGAACACGAAGCCCATTTTGGCGATGAACCACAGGATGCCGTCGGGCAGGCCGGGGATCGGGGATAACCAGCCACCAAAGAACAGCAAGCTAACCAGCGCACACATCAGGACAACGGCGACAAGTTCGCCGATCATGAACAGCAGGAACGGGGTCGAGGAATACTCGACCTGGTAGCCCGCAACCAGCTCAGCCTCAGCCTCGGGCAAATCGAACGGCGGCCGGTTGGTTTCCGCCAGCGCCGAGATGAAGAACAGGAACAGCATCGGCAGGTGCGGCAGCCAGTACCAGTTGAACAGGCCCCAATTGCCATCCTGTGCATGGACAATATCGGTAAAGTTCATCGAGCCGGTGGAGATGATCACACTGATGATGATCAGGCCAATCGAGACCTCATACGAGATCATCTGTGCAGCAGACCGGAGAGAGCCAAGGAACGGGTATTTGGAGTTTGATGCCCAGCCGCCCATGATCACGCCGTAAACCTCAAGCGAGGACACCGCGAAGACGTAAAGGATCGCGACGTTCAGGTTGGTCAGCACCCAACTGTCGTTAAACGGGATCACCGCCCAGGCGATCAGCGCCATGGTAAGGCTGACAATCGGCGCAAGGAAAAAGACGGGTCGGTCCGCACCGGCGGGAACCACAATCTCTTTCACGATATATTTGATGAAATCCGCGAAACTTTGCAGCAGGCCAAAGGCGCCCACGATGTTGGGCCCGCGCCGCATCTGGACCGCAGCCCAGATCTTGCGATCCGCATACATCAGGAACGCCAAGGCGACCAAAAGAGGCACCACAAGCAACAGGCTCTGCAACAAAATCAGCAGGCCCATGCCCAAAGTCGTCTCGGTGAAAAACTCTACCATGGGGTGTCCCTTAAACCGTCGGTATCCCTTGTTCCGCACAATCTGCCGCAACAACTTCTGCTTCGAGAGTTTGTATCCCGCGCGGGAGGTCCGGCGAGATGGTGTAAACCGCATCTGCGGCCCAAACGCCACCCTCTTCGGTGATACTTGTGCGCACATGTCGCGCAAAAGAATATCCCCTAATCAGCGTATATTGCGCCGCTGCACAGCGGGCATAGGCATCAACATCGGCGCGGGTTGCCACGCCGGTCATTTGCGCCCGGAAATTCACCAGATTATCGTCCAGAAGCCGCGTTTCCACCCCGTCATAAGATGCCGGCGGCGACTCGTTCAGGGTCGGACCTTCTGTGGTGGGCTGGCAGGCGGCCACAGCGGCCACCGTGCAGATCACAAAGGGGATGATCGGCGCAACGGGCCGCACCATGCCCTACTCCGCCGCGATCTTGGACTGGGCGCGGGCTTTTGCGTTGGCGCTGAGTTCCGCCATAAGGGCAGAGGCGCGGGTGATCGCATTGGTCAGGAAATGATCGCTGATTGCCGAGGTGAACCCGCCTTTGCCCAGTTTTCCAAGCGCTAAGGCGTCACCCTCATTTTCGGCAACCTCGTCGATCATCGCCAGATGCGGAGCCTCCTTGAGCATCAGTTCGCGCAGGGCTGTGATGGTGTCAAACGGCAGGGTTTCACCAACTTCAGCGGACAATGCCCGCAGGATCGCCCAGTTCTCACGGGCATCCCCCGGCGGGAAGCTGGCGCGCAGTGCCATCTGGGGCCGCCCTTCGGTGTTCACAAACAGGCCCTGTTCTTCCGTGTAGGCCGCAGCAGGCAGGATCACATCGGCGCGGTGTGCGCCGCGATCCCCGTGGGAACCCTGGTAGATCACAAACGGGCCTGTGGGCACCTCGATCTCGTCGGCCCCGAGGTTATAGACCACATCAGCCCCGTCCAGCGCCGCATCGACGCCACCGTCGGTCACAGCACCCACATCCATCGCGCCGACACGGGCAGCGGCGGTGTGAAGGACCAGTAGCTTGGAATCAGTTTCCTCACAGAATTTCTGCACATGAGCGAGAACGGCGGCGCCATCCTCCCCGGTCAATGCGCCCTGCCCCACAATCACCAGGCTTGCCTTGCCGTGAACGGAGGGGTGGTCCGTGCCCAACTGGTCAGCCAAAGCCGTCCGGTCGGTGCCAAGGTGAAGATACTCATAGGTCAGATCAACAGCCTCGCCGATCAGGCCCACAACTGCACCGTTCAGCCAAGCCTTGCGGATACGCGCATTCAGGACCGGAGATTCGGCCCGTGGATTGGTGCCCACCAGCATGATCGCCTTCGCGTCGTCGATATCTTCGATCGCAGCCGTGCCGACATACCCCGCGCGGTTGCCCGCAGGCAGCTTGGCGCCATCGGTGCGGCACTCCACACCTCCGCCCTGCCCTTCGACCAGCGCCTTCAGTGCAAACGCGGCCTCGGTTGGGGCCAAATCACCAACCAAACCGGCCAGCTTGTCGGCGCCTTTGATCTTCGTCGCCGCAAGGCCCAATGCCGCCCCCCACGTCGCGGGGCGCAATTTGCCGTTTTCACGAATGTAGGGCTGATCGAGGCGCTGACGCTTCAACCCGTCCCACACATACCGCGACTTGTCCGACAGCCATTCCTCGTTCACGCCATCATGGTTGCGCGGCAGGATACGCATGACTTCGCGGCCTTTGGTATCGACACGGATGCTGGACCCGAGGGCGTCCATCACATCAATCGATTCGGTTTTCGTCAGCTCCCAGGGGCGCGCCGTGAAGCTGTACGGCTTCGACGTCAAAGCCCCCACCGGGCACAGGTCAACGATATTGCCCTGCATCTCCGAGACAAGGGTGGCGCCGAGGTAGCTGGTGATTTCCGAATCCTCACCACGCCCGGTTTGCCCCAACTCAGGCATCCCCGCGACCTCGGAGATAAACCGCACACAACGGGTGCAGGAAATGCAGCGCGTCATCGCAGTGCCGACCAGCGGCCCAAGCTCCAGATTATCCGTGGCGCGTTTGGGTTCGCGGAACCGTGAGAAATCGACCCCATATGCCATCGCCTGATCTTGCAGGTCACATTCCCCACCCTGATCGCAGATCGGGCAATCAAGCGGGTGATTGATCAGCAAAAACTCCATCACCCCTTCGCGGGCCTTCTTCACCATCGGTGAATTGGTCTTCACCACCGGCGGCGCGCCTTCGGGACCGGGGCGCAAATCACGCACCTGCATCGCACACGACGCGGTGGGTTTGGGGGGGCCGCCCACCACTTCCACAAGACACATCCGGCAATTGCCCGCGATGGTCAGGCGCTCGTGATAACAAAACCGAGGGATCTCGATCCCGGCCTGTTCGCAGGCCTGGATCAGGGTCATGGCGGGGTCAACCTCAACCTCTTTGTCGTCGATGATGATCTTGCGCAAATCGGCCATGGAAGCTGGTCCCCAAATTGGCCCGCGCATTCGGCGCGGGCAGTCGTTTGGACCGCTTCTACCCTGACCTAAGCAATCTGCCAATCTGAGAGCCTGCGGTAATTTCGTCGCGCCCCGCCCGACACACCGCATCCCGGTCGCTCACATCAACACCACGGGTCGAAAACCAGCTGTGCATGATGGTGCGATACCGCTGTTGTTCGGTGTCATCGTCGATATACGCATCCACCTCACGCCGGGTCACGCCAAGGTCTCGGGCGCGGCCCACAAGGCGTTCGGCAAACCCAAGGGCGCGCAGATAACGTGGCGTGAGATCGTCACAGAGGTTCTGCATATGGCGGCCCACGGCGATCACGGTCAGGCCGGAGTGGATCTCCGGATCGTCCCGCAGGACCTGCCAATTGGCATCCTGGGTGTGGCCGATGGTTGTGAACAGGCCGGTTACCAGCAAGACACCAGCTGCTGCAACAATACGAAAGGGGGTAATCATGTCATTGTCGTCCTTGGAAGGTATGCCCGTATTCCCGGATCCGACATGGGGTGCGTCATGTAGGTTATTCAATGTCACGAGTTGGTTATCGGGGCTTTCGGCATGAAATCGCCGGGGGTTAGATGCAGCCCGCCGCCGAGCAAGAGGCCCCTTCCCCCAGGTCACGCAACCGAAGAAGAACGGCACGCCGGGTAGGGGTTTCGAGGCAATGGGCCCATAGCGCCGCCTGGCGGGCCTCAAACGGCACCGCGCGGCCGTTAAAGTGTGCGCCCGACGAGGCCAGCTCGTGTTGGAGCCGGATTGATCTCAGGGGAATCTGACAGGGTTTCAGGGCTGAAGATCACCAGATCGGAATCGGGGTGCTACCCGCAGAAGCCCGATAGACCTGCGGAGTGACACAGGCGGCACGCAGCAATGGCAGCGCCCGCCAGCTCCTCAAATCCGCACACCCCAGAAGGTGATGATCAGCCAGACCAGAAGCGTCAGGAAAAGGAGGGCCAGCACAATGTAGATCGCCGCTTCCATCCGTTCCGGAGTGTTCAGCAGGATAGCGATCCCTGAGGCGACCATGCCACCAAAGACCGCGCCGAGGATCGCGCCACCGACACCCCATAGCCCATAGCCCATCGTTGCCCCCACAACCGCGAAGATCAGATAGATCAAACCCAACGAATACCAATAGACACGCACCATGCCGTTTGCCCCTTTGCCCTCAACATGCCGGTCTGGTGCGCACCGCGCCCTGCCGGTCATTTTGCAGGCAGGATAGGAAAGTTGGGGGTTTTCAGCAAGATCGTGGATAGAAACATGCGTCCGGGTGAGTCTCCACAGTCACAGGGGGGTAAGGGGGGCTGTTTCCCGCACACCCTCGGCCAGACATACGGGGGCATCCGGTGATCCGATGCGCACCTGCCTGCTGCGCCCGCCAAGGGCCGAGCCGCGCGGGTCGATATCAATGCCAAAAATCATGGCGTCCGGCCCCAGATAGTCGCGCCACATATCCAACAAGCCACCTTTCGACACGCCTATTTCAAGCATGCGCACGGGTTTCAAACATGGGCACGGGTTTGCCGCGGAACGGCGCGAACCAGCGCTCGTAGATCGGGAAATAATGGAGCCATTCATGCACGAAGGGCCTTCATTGGCCCGGAAATACCGCCCCGGATCAGCGGATTTCTCCGCTGGCTCAGCGATTGGCTCACCGATCTCGTCAGCGCGGGAGAATAAACGCGCGCCTCATGCCCCGGCCCCGAATCAGGCGGGCCAGCAGGCTCGACACCGACACGCGCCTACTCCGCCGCGATCTCGACCGTACCGTTGCTTTTCACACGGATGCGATCCTCGATCTCATCGCGGAAATTGCGGATCAGGCCCTGGATTGGCCATGCCGCCGCGTCACCCAACGCACAGATCGTGTGGCCTTCGACCTGTTTGGTGACGTCGAACAACATGTCGATCTCCTCAACCCGCGCCTCACCCTTCACCAACCGCTCCATCACCCGCATCATCCAGCCGGTGCCTTCGCGGCACGGGGTACATTGGCCACAGCTTTCGTGCTTGTAAAACGCCGCCAGACGCCAGATCGCTTTGATCATGTCGGTGGAATTATCCATCACAATCACCGCCGCCGTGCCGAGGCCCGATTGCAGATCATTGCGCAGGTAGTCGAAATCCATGATCGCGCCGCGCATGTCCTCGCCGCGCACACAGGGCACCGACGACCCGCCGGGAATCACCGCCTTGAGGTTGTCCCAGCCGCCGCGAATGCCGCCGCAATGTTTCTCGATCAGCTCCTCAAACGGGATGCTCATCGCTTCTTCCACAACGCAGGGGTTGTTCACATGGCCTGAGATCGCAAACAGTTTGGTGCCCGCATTGTTCGGGCGACCGAAGCTGGAAAACCACTCCGCGCCGCGGCGCAGGATTGTCGGGACCACGGCAATTGATTCGACATTGTTAACCGTGGTGGGGCAGCCATACAGACCCGCGCCAGCCGGGAATGGCGGCTTCATGCGCGGCATCCCTTTGCGGCCCTCAAGGCTTTCCAGCAGCGCGGTTTCTTCGCCACAGATATACGCCCCCGCGCCGTGGGTGAGGTAAAGATCAAAATCCCAACCGGACTTGGCAGCGTTTTTGCCAAGCAGGCCCGCCTCGTAGGCTTCATCAATTGCGGCCTGCAACGCCTCACGTTCGCGGATATATTCGCCGCGGATGTAAATATAGCAGGCGTTGGCCTGCATCGCGAAGGACGCGATCAGGCAGCCTTCGATCAACGTGTGGGGATCATTGCGCATGATCTCCCGGTCTTTGCAGGTGCCGGGCTCGGATTCGTCGGCGTTCACCACAAGGTAAGACGGGCGACCATCGGATTCCTTGGGCATGAACGACCATTTCAGACCGGTCGGGAACCCAGCGCCCCCACGGCCACGCAGGCCAGAGGCCTTCATGATCTCGACAATCTTGTCACGGCCAAGACCAATCAGATCTTTGGTGCCATCCCAATTGCCCCGGCTTTGGGCACCCGCAAGGGTCCGGTCATGCATGCCGTAGATATTGGTGAATATCCGATCGTTGTCGTGCAACATTGCTCTTGATCCTTGGTCTTGTCGCCGCGCGGCCCTTGGGCGCTAAGGTGCGCGCCGCGCTTTCCACACCCAATACGTCACCACAAGCGCCCAGACCAGTGCCGCAATCGCCGCAAGGTCGAAGAGAAATGCAAATCGGGCGGGCCAGCCCAACTGCCTGCCCAGAAATTGTGCGCCCATCCACAAAACCATGGTCGCCGCGATGACAATGGCGGCACGCCGGATCTGGCGAATGAGGCGCCGGTCAGCCTCGGATATGGGAGAACGCTCTGGCATCAAAGGGGGCCGATCCAAGTTATCTTTGCCGACGTGACCGGGGCGCAGTGATTGGGGCGCAGTGAGCACGCGCCATGACGGAGCAAACGGTCTGCGGCGGTTCAGGTTCATCAGGCCAACCGGCATTATCCGCACCATCACACGGCCCGGAACAGCCCCGGTGCAAGCCGTCAGCGGGGGGATGGAATGCTGCGCAGCCTCGCCGCGCAGCACCATGTCATTGAGGTATTGCATCATCGCCCCATCATTTGCTGGTCCGAGGGTTAATATACAGTCCCGTCGTCAACTTTCTTCGAGAAATCCGTCTCTCCGCCGGCGGCCAATAGCCGTGCCTGTTCGACCCAGGCGTCACGGGTGACGCGGCCTTTGAAGCCTTGCAGGTTCTGATCAACCCAGGCGATTTCATCAGCGTCCCACGCGGCGATCTGGTCAAAATGGTAGAAGCCCAGCGAGTTGCAGACTGCCTCCATCTTCGGGCCGATGCCCTTGATGCGTTTGAGGTCATCCGCGGTACCGCCTCGGGGCCCGTCCAGAGCTGCTGGCCGGGTGCCTTCACCCGCAGCGGCTGCCGGGGCGGGTGTTGCAGCGGCG
>JAESTV010000164.1 GCA_016763475.1 Roseicyclus sp. | reverse complement strand
TTCCCAGACGAAGAATGCTTCAACTTCTTCACTGCGGCAGGATATGAAACCGATTAGTTTGGATGTGCTCTAAGTTGTACGTGAGCAGCCCGCGTGTGTAGGCGATTTTAAGTTGGAACGGAGCAAACCCGTCTTCGGTTGACGTTGACCCTCCTGCACATCGCACATGTTTTGAAGAAAGATCAGCGCCGTTTGGCGTCAGTGAGGGGCCATATGGCTTTGACCTATCCAGATATCACCTCGGCGGGGGTGCCGTTGAGCATGTCACAGACGTGTGTGGCGAAGCCGTGGGTGGCGAACCTGTGGGATATGCGCTGTGCCTGATCCATATTTCTCCGAACTGAAATACCTTGGCGGCCCATCGCTCGACTTCATTGAGGTTGTCGTGGATGCGGGCGCGGACGTATCAAATCTGGTTGTGACGATTTACCATGCCGGTGGCACGGTCCGAAGCTCCAACGCCATTTCAGGCCTGACGAAGACAACAATTGCCGGCAAAGACATCTATATTATCGAATTGGGCGCGCCGGCATCCTTTACCGGCCTCGGCAAGACCAACGGCATTTCGTTGTCTGACAGCGGCACGGTCTATGCGTTCAATTCCTTCACCGATAACGCAGCGGCGGTTACGGCAACTGCGGGCCCGGCCAATGGTCTGACGTCCGACGAAATTGGCATCGCAGGCAGCGGATCGTCACTGGAATCCAATGACGGCGGCGCCACCTACACAGTGCAACCCACACCAACGCCGGGGTCGATCCCCTGTTTGGTGGCGGGCACCAACATCCAAACGGCTGATGGGGTGATGCGGGTTGAAGACCTCCAAAGTGGCACCAAGATCCTGACGATGGACGGCACCTGCAAGCCGCTGCTCAAGAGCATGTCGAAAAGCGTGTCGGCACGTGACATGGAGCGGAATCCGAAGCTGTATCCGGTTCGCATCTGTGCGGGCGCACTGGGCCAGGGGCTGCCGACGCGTGATCTGTTGGTGTCACGACAGCACCGGATGCTGGTTGCGTCCCCAATTGTGAAACGCATGTTCGACACAACCCATGTCTTGGTTGCAGCGATAAAACTGGTGGGTCTTCCCGGCATCTTCGTCGACACGTCGCACCCGTCTGTTCAGTATTTTCACCTGCTGTTTGACCGCCATGAGGTGATCTATGCAGAGGGCGCGCCGACAGAAAGCCTGTTGCTGGGGCGGGAAGCGATCAAGGCGTTGCCAGATGATGTGGTGGCTGAGGTGCAAGCGATCTTCCCGGATTTTGCGGCGCCGCTCCATGACGCCGGGTTCAGCCATCTGATCCCCAGTGAAAAGCGTCAATCGCGCCTGGTGGCGCGCCATGTGGTCAACCGACATGAATTGTTGTCGTCGTATTCCGCCTGAGAGTTCAGCCGGCAAATAGTCCTCGTGTGTCGCGCTGGACGTGTTAGCGTTTTCCTGCGCCTCCACTCCTGCCCCTCCACTCCTGCGGCCCAATACACGGACACCTCCATGCCCAACCCAATCCCTCTGCTTATCGCGGATGTCTACGTCCCTGTTAAACGTGTCAAAACTCTGGAGGCGGACAAGGTTGAGGCGATGGCCAACGACATCCTTGAAAACGGACAGATCACGCCGATCAGCGTTCGGGAGGGGAAAGGGCGCTATGTTCTGATTGAGGGGTATCACCGGCTGGAAGCGTTGCGGGCATTGGGCGAAGAACGTGTGGTGGTTTATATCGTGCAGGCGCGGCAGCATTGAGAGGGCCTGATGGCCTTCCGAAAGCGGGCGCCTGGTGACGGGGTGGTGGGGGTTATTTGGCGCTGAAGGTTTCATATCTCGGATAGGCCGCACCCGGCCTCAAAATGTTCCACACAGATGGCAAGCGCCGCTCAGTGCATCAAAGCCAAGGTCGCCAGCGTCCTCAACCGTGGCTGCGGTCAGGCAATTGGCGCCTACGTAACCCGCAAACCCGGCGCTAATTGCAAGGGTTGGATCAGCAAGGCACAGGTCAGGGCAAAAAGGCAGACGCCCCATTGGCGATCCATCCATTCATTGGTGCCCAGGAGGGGGCAGGGGGGGTGCCCAAAGGGGTGCCCAGCGGGGCACTGATCCCAAGCACTGGGCCATTGGCGCGACAGTAAGCGATCACATAGGCGGGAGCAGGTGAGGCAGGAATTGATTGCTGCGCCCGGTTCTGGCATATTCATGTGGAGCAGAACCGGGCGACAGACCCGCAACTAGTGACCGAGGCGATACCTATGAAACTGATTTACACAGCTGTAGTGGCTGCATTTTTGACCATCCCCACCGTGGCGTCCGCCAATCCGATTCAGCGTGCTTGTATGGCGTCGGATCGCGATAGTTCGCGGACATTGTGTTCATGCATCGGCGTTGCAGCAGATGCGACATTGTCCCGTAGCCAGATGCGTGAGGGTGCGCGATGGTTTGACGATCCGCAACGCGCACAGGATATGCGGCAGTCGGATCGGGACAATGACGAGGTGATGTGGCAGGCTTGGCGGACATTCTCCACTTTGGCCGAACAGCGCTGCGGGTAGGATTCCCGCGGATCACGGAAGTGTTAGGACGCCTACCGACATCATCGGCTACATCTTTTGGCAAGCCCTTTGGTACAGGGTGCGGCCAAACGAGGGGGCTTTGATGATCCGGTTTTTTGCGGCTTTGAGTCTGTGTCTTGCGGCTGCGCCTGTGAGTGCGTTTGTGCTGGGCGGAGAGATCGTGCAGCAGACGGGGAGCGGCCAGTTCGTGAAGCTGGACACCGACACGCCGTTCGCAGTGGGGGCGGATACGTTCAACACCGATCATCTGTATGCCTTTGATGAGGATCAGAATATTTTACTGATCGAGCCTATTCGCGTGGATATCGGTGGCGGGGACCTTGGTGCGATCGTGTCGGGGACCATCGTGGCGAGCCACTACGTCTTCTTCGATAGCATCAATGGCACGCATTATGGCTACGTGGATTTCGACGCGCCGATCCTTGGGATTGCGGCGTTCCAAGAGAGTATGGCGGCGACGGATTTCCTTGCGAATACCTCGGTCACGTATCTGAGCCTTGAGTTGCGCGGGCTGGAGCGCGGCGATCATGTGTGGATTGATGAGGCGGATCCGCATCGCTTGTGGGTTTATTGGGCGGGCTCGTCACCCGGCGATTACATTCGGGTGTTCACGGCACAATCGTCGAGTGCGCCGTTGATGTGAGCGGTGCGCTTGTGGTGTGTCTCGTGTGGTGCGCCTGTGGTGCGCCTGTGGTGCGTCGTGTGGTGCTGAGCAACTTGGCGGTGGTGCGGCGGTGGATGCGTTGGGGCGCACCTTGCGCGTCGGTCTTAGAGGCGCTGGGCCAAACCCCGCCCTATGCAGGGCGGGGCGGATCTGCGTAGGTGCTTAGCCGTCGGTGCCGTCGCTTTGGCCGCCTTCCATGTCCATTTCGCCTTCAGCATCCATGTCCATGTCCATATCCATGCCCCCCTCGGCCGCCTCAGCCGCCAATTCGTTAACGGCGGCATTGTCGACGGTGACCTGCACCGTTACGGGAAAATAGACGTCGAAGAAGAGCAGCAGCTCAAACACGTCGCCCTGTTCCAGCGGTTCCGTCAGGCCCAGAAGCATGATGTGATCCCCCCCCGGAGCAAGCAGATGGGTGCCGCCGCTGACGATGGAGATACCATCCTCAAGCTCAACCATCCGCATGACGCCGTTGTCGTCCTGGATGTTGGTGTGGATCTCAATCCGGTCCGCGACGTCCCCCTCTATGCGAACCAGGCGGTCCTCATCGTCGGAATGGTTGCGGATCGGGAAATAGACTGCGGCGGTCTGGGCCAGAGGGCTGGTGACACGCGCAACTGCGTGCTCGATCTCCATATGGGCGGAGGCGAAAGCCGGAAGCACCGCGAAAGCGGCGGCAAGAAAGGTTGTTTTCAGGGTCATGGTGAATCTCTTTATGAATGTTGTCTGACGTGTTTGGTGATTCAGGCCAAAGACGGTGGTGCACGGGCAAAGCCACCAAGGCGGACAACAATAGGGGAAAGAGATTCGGGAAGGGCCGAGCCTGCAATGCCGAGAAACGGCGTGTGAACCGCAAGGTCGCTGGGAGCGCAGGGGGGGAGCGCAAAGCCGAGGTGACAGGCCGGGCAATCAGGGGCGGCAATCGCCACGCCGTCCGGATCCAGCAGAGGCAGGCCCGCAGCGTCCAGAAGGATCGCAGGTTGCCCGGTGCCGCAATAACTGCCAGCCGCCGCCATGCGGGTTTCCGCCATCACAGCGGCGAGGCTGGTCAGCACAAGGCAAAGGACAAAAAGCCCGGATGTGCAGAGGGAGAGTGGCCCTGATATGCGTGCGCGAAAGGTCATCAATGCTAGTTTAACCCGTGTCGTTTGGGAAGGCCAAGTGACAAACGGCATTATCTCACGTGCGAAGCCCCGCGCGAGATGTCCCGGCGGGGCGAATGGAATTGATCATTGCTGACTCAGGTCTGAGCGGTCCCGGACATTCAGACCGATACGGCCTGCGCCTTCGCAATCTCTTTTTTGATCTTCAGCGCTTTCGGGCTGAGCTCGGCATCCTTGGCTTTCGCCATGAATGCGTCGAGGCCACCACGGTGGTCGATCGTGCGCAGCGCCGCATTGGAGATCCGCAGGCGGAAGCGACGATCCAGCGTGTCCGATCCAAGCGTGACTGCGCTTAGGTTCGGCAGGAAGCGGCGCTTCGAACGGTTCTTCGCATGGCTTACGTTGTTGCCCGACATCGGGCCCTTGCCGGTCAGTTCGCAGACGCGCGACATGGGGTGTCCTCTTCAGTTCATAATCGGGGCCGTGGCTGTTGTTGCCTGGGGAACCCGAAACCAATAGGGCGCGGAGAACGGCTCCACGCCCGGAAATCTGTGACGGGGATTACGAAGGCGGGGGCGGGGTGTCAACCCGAGATTTGGAGGATAGGGGCCGAGATTTGGAGGATGCGGGCCGAGAATTGGAAGCTGCGGGCCGAGATTTGGAGGATGGGGGCCGAGAATTGGAGGATGAGGGGATTCACGGCGGCGTGGAATGGGCGTAGTGAGGGGCGTAATGCGTGAGACAGATCTATATCCGCCCGTGAAGGCGTTCCTGGAGGCGCAAGGCTTCGAGGTAAAGGGTGAAATCGGCCCGGCTGATGTGGTGGGCCTGCGTGACGGTGATGACATGGTGGTGGTGGAGCTGAAACGCGGCTTCTCGCTGGCGTTGTTCCATCAGGGGGTTGCCCGGCTTGCGGTGTGTGACTGCGTCTATGTGGCTGTGGCGCGGGGCAGGGGGCGGCCCTGGCTGAAAGCGCTGCGCGAGAATGTGAAGCTGGCGCGACGGTTGGGGTTGGGGCTGTTGTCGGTTCAACTGGAGGCGG
>JAESTV010000163.1 GCA_016763475.1 Roseicyclus sp. | reverse complement strand
GTGCGTTCCGCCTTGCAACGGGTCTGGAGCCAGTGCCAACCCATGTGGATTGGGTGCTGGAGGCGGGTGTTGATACCACCGCGTGGGTGGCGGCCCATGGGGGAGATGTGCGGTTCAACTTCCACGTCTCGATGCGCGCGGCGGGGTATCAGCATATGATGTTCCACGGCACCGAAGGCACTTTGAGCCTGCCGGCGCCGTTTAATCCCGGCACCTACGGAGAGGCGCGGATTGTGGTGGCGCGGGACGGAGCGGAGGTGCAGGTGATCCGTTTTCCGGGTGTGGACCAGTATGTTGCACAAGTGGAAGCGGTCGCAGCCCATGTCCTGGACGGCGCAAGTTTCCCGTGCCCGCTGGAGTTTTCGCGGGGGACGCAATCGGTTCTGGATGCAATTTTTGCACAGGGTGCTGAGTAGGGTGCTGAGTAGGGTGCTGAGTAGGGCGCCGGGTAGACCTGCACCGGGCACTGCGCAGCCCACACGGGCTGGCACGTGCCCCGCGCGGGGGGTAGACTGCCCGCACCCGAATTTGAAAGGATGCGCCCCATGGCCCGGAACGATGATGACAACCTCGACGGTCGCTTGAACGGTGAGCAGCCTGAGGGGGAGCGCGACGCGACGCTGCAGCGCCTGCTCTACGTTGTTCTGATTGCGATTTTGTTGAGCCTTGCCAGCACAATCCTGACGGCTTTGACAATTGTCCAATTCATCGTGATCGCTGTGTCCAAAGGTGAGCCGAATGAGCGGCTTGCGGATTTCGGCACTGATCTGGGTATCTGGATGGCCAAAGCCGCACGGTATCAGGCCGCCGCGTCGGAGGTGAAACCCTGGCCCTGGACTGATCTGGACTGATCTGGATTGATCCCCCCCCGCCCCCCCCACATGCCCTGATCCTGCAAAGCAGAGCGCGCGTCTTCAGGCCCCCTGCGGGAGCCGCTCAGCCACCCGCGCTGGCGCGGATATGGGGCGGGTGTCGGGTTGCTGATCAGGTGCGTGTGGCGTGTGGCCTCTAATGCAACCGGGCGCGCAGGACCCGTAACATATTGCCGCCCATCACCGCGCGGATCTGATCCTCGCTGGCCCCTGCGCGCAGAAGCGCGTCGGTAAGGGCCGCCAACTCAGAGGTGTCAAAGCCGACAGTCACCGATCCGTCGTAGTCCGACCCGAGTGAGACATGATCAGCCCCCAACGCCGCAATTGCGGCCATGGTCACACGGGCCACCCCATCGGGGCTGTCATCACAGGTGACATCTGCCCAATATCCAATGCCAATCACGCCACCGCCCTGATCCGCGCCGTTGCCAACAATTGCGCGCATCAGATCATCGGGAAAATTGCGCTGAGTGTCGCAGGTGGACCTCAGGCCGGTGTGGCTGACGATGAGGGGGATATCGGTCATCTCGATCACCTCATGGGCCACCTGCACAGAGGAATGGGCCAGGTCCAGGATCATGCCACGGGCAACCACTTCGCCGACAACCTCCCGGCCAAAGTCCGTCAGGCCCTGATTGCCAAGCCCGTGCAGCGACCCGCCGAGCTCATTGTCAAAAAAATGGTGCAGGCCAATCACGCGGTACCCTGTGGCCTCCAGGCGGTCGAGGTTGGTGATCTCGCCCTCAAGGGCATGGGCACCCTCGATCCCCAGCAGTCCGCCGATCACCTGCGCGCCTGTGGCTTGTTCGGCCAGAACCGCATCCAGCTCAGCAGCGGAGGTGATGATCCGCAGCGCGCCATCGGAGGTGTCGGCAAAGCCGTGTAACCGCTCAGCCTGATAAAGCGCCCGCTCCACAAGGCTGTTCCAGGTGCGAGGGGGCCAGAGCTGGCCGATGGCCAATAGGGTGATGTTGTCGGCGGCATCTGCGGCGTTTGCCTCATAATTCTGACCCGCCGGGCTTTTGGTGACGGCTGTGAAGACCTGAAGCGCCACATTGCCCTCCAGCAGACGCGGGATATCAACATGGCCACGGGTGCCGCGTTCAGTCAGGTCACGATCCCATAACAGGCTGTCAGCGTGCCAATCCCCGATGGTGAGTGTACTATGCAGGGCGGCGGCATCATCCGAAACGGGGTAGGGCCCCTGCCAGTTGATCCCATTCCGCTCGCGTTCCACATAGGCGGGCGCGAACGTCAGGAACGCGGCACCGCCAACCACAAGTAGCAACAATGCCCGCCCCAAAAACTTGCCGATTGTTCGCATGTCTTGATCCTCCGCCTGATGGTGCCCAAGGTATTCACGTGTACGTCGGGCGCAAGTCTGGCGTGGAGAAAGTTTGGGTGGAGCAAGTTTGAAAGGGTGGCGGGATAATGGCCGGTGGATGGGCAAAAGACGGCGCAGTCAGCGAACAAATCGAGGCGTCGATCAATGACGAGTTGGCGCGGATTCGGGCAAAGGCCGGGCCGAAAGGCGAAAGCCTGACCGATTGCGCCGATTGTGATGAGGTGATCCCCGAGGCGCGCCGCGCCGCGGTTCCCGGTGTGAAACTGTGCATTGATTGCGCCAACAACCGTGACCTCAGGCCGGACGTTCGCGGCGGTGTGAACCGGCGCGGGTCGAAGGATTCCCAGTTGAAGTAGCGGCTGACGCGGCGCTGGAGGTCAGATCGGTGCGCCGCCGCTTCAGGTCAGGCCACCGGCGCTGGCCAATGTCGCCACAACCAGCCGCGTCACCTGTTCCAGCCGCTGATAATCGACGTGGTCCGGGCTGTCGCTGGAGGTGTGATAAAACGCACTTTCCGCCCCGCCATCGTAAAACCCGATGCAGGGGAAACCGCGCGCTTCAAAGGGCATGTAGTCGCTGGCCCAGATGTCTGTGTGTGTGGTGTTGAGTGTGGTGTGGGCAGCCGCCAGACGCGCAGCTTCGTGCCCGAATGCCCGTGCCTGTGCATCATTGGAGGGCACCACATTACCCTGATCGAATTCGATCACCATTGGCGCATCAGGCTGAGGTGGGCGGAAGCCGAGCATGTCGAGGTTAAGCATCAGCGCCAGTGGCCAGGCCTCTTGCGCGGCAATCTCTGCGGTGGCGCGGGACCCAAGAAGCCCCTGTTCTTCGCCGGAAAACGCCACAAAGACAATTTGCCGATCCAGGTTCAGTGGCGCAAGGATCCGCTGCGCCTCCAGCAGGGCCGCGATGCCGGTGGCGTTGTCATTGGCCCCCGGCGCGTCTTGCGCAGGTGTTTGCGAGATCGAGTCGAAATGGGCGCCAACCAGCACCATCTCACGGGGGTCACTTGGGTCGCCAACCACGATATTGTGCCGTGTCTTGCCGGACGGCATGGCATAAGGCTGACGGGTGATTTCGGCACCATCTGCGCCAAACGCATCGACAACCCACTGCTCAACCGCCGGGAAATCCGGATGATCCGTCCATCGCGTCGGAAACGCACTAAGCCCGAACACGTGTTGGCGCAGGGTTTGGGGGCGGACCTGATCAACCAGATCCGCGATCGAGGTGGCTTGTGCGTGTGCGAAGGTCGGGCGCAGGAATGTGGCACCCGCCCCCAGCAGGCCAGCCCCCAACAGGAGCGCCCGCCTCGTGGGGGCGGGCACCATGGTCACTCCATCGCCTC
>JAESTV010000162.1 GCA_016763475.1 Roseicyclus sp. | reverse complement strand
TCCTCAAAGACGGCGAAGTGGCGCTGGTGATGAACACCACCGAAGGCGCCCAAGCGGTTGAGGATTCGCGCTCCATGCGGAACGTCACCCTGATGGACAAGATCCCCTACTTCACCACATTGGCCGGGTCGCACGCCGCAGCGCAAGCTATGGTGTCTGCTCAGGAAGGTGAGATTGTTGTGCGCGCGTTGCAGGGGTGAGGGGCACAAATTGTGTTTGGCCATACGCACAATTCGATGTTACCTATGATTGAAGACTAGGAGAACTTCTTGCCACTGGACATAGACATCTTCGGGCAAGGTATTTACTCGCCGCGCCAAGCAGCGCGCTTGATTGGTACTACCCCGCAAGAAATCTTGAGATGGACACGTGGAAGCGGGCCCAACGATCCGCTATGGAATGCTTACTATCAAGGTTTAGATGATACTGTCGAACTGAGTTTCGCAGACCTGATCGAGGTCCGCGTTGTCAAAGCTTTTCGCAAAGCGTCGGTTTCACTTCAGGCCATCCGCTTTGCAATCGACTTCGCTCAACGTAAGTTTGACGTCGAAAGGCCTTTGGTAACGCTCGAATTTCGCACTGACGGCACAGAAATTCTCTTCAAAGCATTGGAGGAGGATGGTGACTACGTCAGCCTGTCAAAAAATAGACCGGGCCAGCGGGCGTTTGCGGAAATAATCGAACAGTCGCTATTTGATCTCGAGTACGATGACGGAACAGCAGCGAGGTGGCGTCCGTCAAATCACGCTGAAGTGGTAATTGATCCTCAGCGTCAATTCGGTCAACCGCTTGTAGACAAATGCGGATTATCGACGGCCATTATTTTCCAAGAGTTTCTCGAATTTGAAGATATCGAATACTTGTCTCAAGTTTACGAAGTTCCCAGTGCGGTCGTGCGGGCGGCCATTAGGTTTGAACAATCATTGGAAACGGCCAATGGTCAAAGTACTGTTTGACCATAATATGCCTCCTGTGATCGCTCGGGCGCTGCACGAGCTGGTTAAGTCTGATGGGCATGAGGCATGTAATCTTAGGGATCGTTTCCGCACCGACATCTCGGACATCGATTATCTCACTAAACTATCGAATGAGAAGGATTGGGTGGTGATTTCTAAAGACCTTTCAAATGCGAAACGAGCGCCTGAAAGGGCCGCGATATTTCAGTCAAATGTACTGGCTCTCTATCTTGCGAAAGCAGTCCAGAAACAGAGAGTGAATGAGCAAGCTGCAACAATCCTTTGGCAATGGGACAAGATCGTGATGCAGCGCCAGAACAACAAAAATGGGCTGTTCATTTTGCCGGTGAACAAAGGATCCAAATTTACGGCAATCTGATCGGCGGCATCAGATTTGGCGAGCCGGGCAAGCACTTGCCACCGCGGTAGTACTGCAACGGTTTTTGTACACACTTCATCCCAACCAATTCTCTCTCCGCTCAAACGGTCTCAGCCAACTTCCCCATTCCCAACCCTATTGCCTGACCACCCAACCCCGCATAGCCTCCGTCCAACCTAGGCAATCAACGGACGTGACCATGCTTCACCTACCCCCACGCACCGCACTTGCGGCCCTCATCCTCGCCGCCGCACCCCTTGCCCCGGCGAACGCGCAGGACACCAGCCTGCCCCCCACCTTCGGTGAGGTCGCCCTCATATCCAACTTCCAGCCCGACCCGCACCTGACCAACCTGCAGGCCGGCGGTGCGATCCGCGCGGAATATACCGACGCCGTCACCGGCAACCGCTGCGTCGGCCATTTCGCCAATGCCCCTGATCTGCGCCTGCAATTCACCGCCGCTGATTTCGGCTACCCGCTTTCATTCTACGTCGAGGCCCGTGAGGATACCGTGCTGCTTGTGGCCACCCCGGACGGCAAATTTCATTGTAATGACGACAGTGCAGCCCTGAACCCGGCCCTGACCTTCGACACCCCGCTTGGCGGCGAATACAACATCTGGGTCGGCACCTATGCGGTCACCGGCTCCACCTTTCCGCCCGCCGAACTGGGCATTACCGAACTCGCCCCCCCTGCCGAAAACTTTGACCGTGCGTTTTTCGGCAACGATGATCGGGTGATCATCGACGCGGCCACCGCTCCGTGGAACATGATCGGCTTTCTGGACCTGTCAGAGGCCAGCTGCACCGCCACATTGATCGGCCCGGCGACGATCCTGACGTCTGCACATTGTTTGGCCACCGACGGGGTGATTGATACGCCGCCGGTCGAATTCCTCGCCGGGTTCCAGAATGGCGCATTTGTGGCCCGCTCCGGCGTATCCGGTTACCACGTGGCCGCCGGTTATCTTGATGGAGAACAAGAGGGCACCGATTACGCGTTTGTCTTCCTGAGTGAGCCAATCGGCGATCAACTCGGCTGGATGGATGTGGGTTTGCTAAGCCCCCAGGACGTCACCGAACTGCAAGCCGGTCGCGGCCCCGATATCCTGCAAGCGGGTTATAGCTACGACCAACAGGGGGTGCTGACCGGCAATCTCAATTGCCCCTTTGTGGAGCTTGGAGCCGAGAACACCATCATACACGAATGTGACACCCTGCGGGGGGATTCCGGCTCACCCCTGTTTATCGCCGATGGCGACAGGTTCCGTATCATTGGCGTAGAATCCCGCACCGATGCCCAACCGAACCAGCCGTTTGATCGCAATATCGCGGTGTATACCGAATACGTGCTGAAGGACCTTGCAGCCCTTCCGCCCCGCTGACCCACCCTTTGCCGCAATTGCTGCGGCAAAGGGTCGAACAGAAACCAGGTTCACACCGCCGCGTTCACCGGTTTGTGGGCCTGGTAAATTTCCACGACACGGGCAACCGCCACCTCCGGCGTCATCTCCTCAGACACGCCGGTGCGGTGGCTGGTCAACTCCACCACCCCGTTCTTCAGGCCACGTGGACCAACCGTGATCCGCCACGGCAAACCGATCAGGTCCATGGTGGCGAACTTGCCCCCGGCGCGTTCGTTGCGGTCATCATAAAGCGGCTCAAGCCCGTGGGATTCCAATGCTTTGTAAAGCGACTCACACGCGGCATCCGCCTCGTCGTCACCCTGCTTCAGGTTCACGATCCCGCAATGAAACGGCGTCACACCTTCGGGCCAGATGATGCCCTTGTCGTCGTGGGACGCCTCAATGATCGCGCCCACCAGCCGGGACACGCCGATCCCATGAGAGCCCATGTGCAACGGCACCCGCTGGCCGTCATCGTTCTGCACGTAAGCTCCTAATTTCTCGGAATATTCGGTGCCGAAATAGAAGATTTGCCCAACCTCGATCCCACGTGCAGATCGCTGGCGCTCCGCCGGAATTTGAGCAAATTCTGCTTCGTCATGGGTCTCATCCGTGCGGGCGTACCGCGAGGTGAACTCCTGCAAAACCGCGTCACATTGCGCAACATTGTCATAGTCAATCTCACGCTCCCCAAACGCCAGATCGGTGATCTCGGCATCATAAAACACCTCCGATTCACCTGTATCAGCCAGCACCAGGAACTCATGGGTGTAATCGCCGCCAATCGGCCCGGAATCGGCGCGCATCGGGATTGCTTGCAAACCCATCCGCTCATAGGTCCGCAGGTAGCTGACCAGATGCCGGTTGTACGCATGTAACGCGGCTTCTTTAGTCAAATCAAAGTTGTAGCCGTCCTTCATCAGGAACTCGCGACCCCGCATCACCCCGAACCGGGGCCGCACTTCGTCGCGGAATTTCCACTGGACATGATACAGCGTCAGCGGCAGGGATTTGTACGAGGTCACAAAATTCCCGACCATGTCGGTGATCATTTCCTCGTTTGTGGGACCATACAGCATGTCGCGGCCATGGCGGTCTTTGAGGCGCAGCATTTCCGGGCCATAGGCTTCGTAACGCCCGGATTTCTGCCACAGGTCCGCAGATTGCAACGTCGGCATCAGCATCGGGATATGGCCCGCGCGGATCTGCTCCTCGTGGACGATACGTTCGATGTTGCGCAGAACTTTGTAGCCCATCGGCAGCCAGGAATAGATCCCGGCGCTGGCTTGTTTGATCATACCCGCGCGCAGCATCAGCCGGTGGCTGACAATCTGCGCCTCAGCGGGCGTTTCTTTGAGGACGGGGAGGAAGTAACGGGAAAGGCGCATTTTGGCGGGACCTTTGGGAAAATACTGTCCCGAACCGTCTACGCCAAAGAAAAAAGGCTCACAAGCGGTGGCTCAGGTCTCCGCGCCAGATACGCCGCCGATCTGAAGGCCATCACCCCAGAGGCAGGCAGGTTCCGGGCTTGGGCGCTTAATGCCCCAAGCGCTGGCGGGCGGGTCCATCCGTCCGGCCTGAGCAGCGTGACACCGGCCAACGAAGCCAGCAAGGCAAGGGGTGCCGGCCCATGCAGGCCCCGGTGTGGTGGCGCGGTGTGGTGGCGCGGTGTGGTGGCCCTACATCTCTTTGAGATGCTTGGTTCATCCATCACACGTCCGGCGCGACGAGGGTGCCAACCGGGGCAAGCGCAAGGGTTGGGGGTGATGCAACCGCCGCTGAGGCTGAGCGCCGTCCGAAGACCAAGGTCAAACCCGCGCCCAGGATCAGGATAATCAGCGTCGCAGACAGGATATTCATGAGGGACATGGGTGCAGTTCCTTCTCTCCGGTAGCGTCACGGTACCCAGAGCGGGAAACTTCCAAAAGGCAGGTTTTCCCTTACCCCGGCTGACGCGCCCGCCCTTACCCCGGCTATCGCGCCCGCCATTACCCCAAAAAGAAACGACCCCACGAGGGGGCCGCTAAGGGAAGGGAACAAGAGGGGTTGGTGCAGCGGGACAAGGGACAAAGCCCGCCGCACCTTTAGGGACAAATCACGTCAGAACACTCCGGCAGAGACGGGGGCAGCAAGCATGACCGAAAACACCACGATGATCAGCAATATGGCAGAACAGGCGATGTAATTCAGGGCAGTCATTGCAAGTCTCCTACGAAGTATTCCTCCGCGATGACCCACACCTAGGCCATCGCTTTGCGGCAGCCTATTGCGGGAATCCCTACCTTTCCGTTAATTGCGCACCTTTCACAATCGGCTCAACCCCCAGGGCGCTGGCCAATGCGTTGAACCGTGCCAGCGCAACCTCCCCAAACAGATTCCGCCCCTCGTCAGTGCTTAGGGTCAGGATCAACTCGCGGCGTTTGGGGCGCAGCTTCAGCTGGCCGTGATCAACAGGGTTGGCGACCGCAAACATGGCCCCAAAGCGCATCGCCCGACCGAGAGTTTCGGCCTCCCGCACCTGCGCCTCTGGCAGCAACTCAAGCAAGCCGGTGTTAAACCCGGTTCCTGAGCGGCTGGGTTTGTAGCGGTGCAACAGCGCCAGGCCCAGATAGACCCGCTCACCATGGGTCAGCCCACCCAGATTGGCGCGGGTGGCGTTGTCAAAGCAGACCTGCGCCCGATAATCAGGATGGGCGCGCCAGCTCACATCATGGAGCAGGCAGGCGGCACGGATCAGGCGTTTCTTGTCAGGGCGCGCGCCGGAAAACACCGGTTCGACAAACCGGTACAGGGCGCGGCCAAATCCGGGCTGACGGGCCGAAGACGCCTCGCCGTGGCGCGCCGCCTCAATCAATGGGTCCCGGTGGCGCAACGTATGGGACATCTGATCATACAAAAGCCCCTCTCGGAGGCCGTAACTCGAGATCGCAATCTCTTCTGGCCGAAGTTGTCGCACCAACTCCTTCAGCACCAGCGAGGCCAGCGGCACCAGCCGCATCCGCTCCGCCGAGGTGCCGGTTTCGGCCCGTAAAGCTTCAGGCGCGGTCTCACCGATGTGTTTGATTGTGGCCATGATCGCCTTGGGCGTCATGCGGTATTCGTGCAGCACCCGCAGGGGGTAGTCACGGCGCACCATATCCACCCGCGCAATGGCGCGCCACGAGCCGCCGACCAGAAACAGGCGTTTGGGCCGGGTCGGAAAGTCCGCCACCAATGCCGCAACACGATCCTTGATATGGGTGTGGATTGCCTTCTTGCCACCTTTGATCCCCATCAATTTCAGGGGGCCAAGGTCCGAGGTCCGGCGCGTGCCCACAACGCCGCTGCCCAACACCTCTGCCAGCTCCGTTGACGACCCGCCGATGTCACAGATCAGCCCCTCCGCGCCGGGCCATCCAAGCAATACGCCCTGCGCCGAAAGCCGCGCCTCTTCCGACCCCTCAAGGAGGCGTATCTCCAACCCGGTCTGCGCCAGCACCTCGGCCCGGAACTCTGGCCCGTCTTCCGCGTCCCGCACCGCAGCGGTGGCCACAGTCAGCAGCGGGCTTACGTCCATCGCGCGGGCCAGCACCGCAAACCGCGTCAAAGCTGACAACGCCCGCACCCTGCCTTGTGAGTGCAGCCGCCCGGTCTCGGCGAACTCGGCGCCAAGGCCACACAGGATTTTTTCGTTGAAGTAATAGGCAGGTGAGCGGGCGGCCCCGTCAAACACCACAAACCGGACAGAGTTTGATCCGATGTCGATCACCCCGACACGGGCCAATGAGCGCGCTTCGGGGCCATCAAAAAGGGGTGCCCCGAAGGGCCCCCATTCGGGGTGCAAATCAACCAATGTCGGCCACTCCCCGGTCCGCTTGTCCCCGAAGTTCTGGCACAGGCGCGCCGGGATGGTCAATCATCGCTGTGGGTCAGTTCCGGCACATCTTTCGCGCCAGCGCTGCCACGCCCCGAAAGTGAGGGGTTTTCCATGAAGAAGCGGTGGCAATTGAACGGGTTCTCGATCTCTGTCAGGTCCGGTCGCTGATAGGTGCCGTCAGGCTGCAAGACCCAGCTTTGCGCCACATCCGCAAGGTTTGCCGCCATGATCTGACTGACAATCTGCGCCTTCACCGTGGGGTTGGTACATTCCACCAACGTCTCGACCCGGCGGTTCAGATTGCGCCCCATCCAATCCGCCGAGCTGATGTAGACCCGGGCCTTTTTCGCGGGCAGCCCATAGCCGTTGCCGAAACACACAATGCGCGAATGTTCCAGGAACCGGCCGACGATGCTTTTGACCCGGATGGTTTCGGACAGGCCCTTGATCCCCGGCCGCAACCCGCAGATGCCACGGATCACCAGATCAATCTCCACCCCGGCCTGAGACGCCTCATAAAGCGCGTCGATCACATCAGGTTCGATGACAGAGTTCATTTTGGCCCAGATCATCGCAGGTTTACCGGCACGGGCATGGGCGGCCTCGGCCCTGATCCCGTCAATCAGCGTGGTTTTCATCATCAACGGAGAGATCGAGAGGTTTTCCAGAGCCTCCGGCTCCGCATATCCGCCGATGTAGTTGAACACCTTTGTGGCATCCCGCCCCAGGGCGGCATCATTGGTGAACAGGCTCAGATCGGTGTAAATCCGCGCCGTGATCGGGTGGTAGTTGCCGGTGCCGTAGTGGGTATACGTCACCAGCTTTTCACCTTCCCGGCGCACAACAACGCTGATCTTGGCGTGGGTTTTGTAATTGATGAAGCCATACACCACATGGGCGCCGGCGCGTTCCAGCTTGCGGGACTGGCGAATATTCGCGGCCTCGTCAAAACGCGCCTTCAACTCTACCAACGCAGTCACCGACTTGCCGTTTTCCGCCGCCTCACACAACGCCGCCACAATCGGGCTATCGTTCGAGGTCCGGTATAACGTCTGCTTGATCGCCACCACATTCGGATCCCGCGCAGCCTGCGCAAGGAAGCGGATCACCATATCAAACGTCTCGTAGGGGTGGTGCAGCAGCATGTCCTTTTGGGAGATTGCCGCGAACATATCGCCGTCGTGGTCCTGCACCCGTTCCGGCACACGGGGTGTGAACGACCGCCACAAAAGGTCTGGCCGGTCGTCACGCACCAGTTCCTTCAGGGACACAAGGCCGATCATGCCACTGACCTCAACCACCTCATCACCGGAGACGTGCATCTCCTCGATGATTTCAGACGCCAGTTTATCCGGCGCACCTTCGCTGATCTGAAGGCGCACAACCTCACCCCGGCGGCGGCGCTTCAGGGCGGTCTCGAACTCCCGCACCAGGTCTTCGGCCTCTTCCTCCACCTCCAGATCGCTGTCACGCAAGACCCGGAACATACATGATCCGGTCAGTTTGTAGCCGGGGAACAGCGCCGTGATATTCAGCAGCAGCAGCTCCTCCAGCGGCAGGAACCGCGCGCCACCTGCGCTTGTTTTCAGGGACACAAACCGGTCGATCTGGCCGGGAATTGGCAGCAGCGCCTGCAACACACGCCCATCGCGGTCGCGTTTCAACTGGATCGCCAGCGCGATGCCTTCGTTGGGAATAAACGGGAACGGATGCGCCGGGTCGATGGCCAGCGGTGACAGAACCGGAAACACCTGGCTTAGGAACACATCACACAGATACGCCGTGTCGCTGTCGCTCAGGTCTTTGCGGGTGACAACGGTTATCCCTTCCCCCTCCAACTCCGCACGGACGCCGTTCCACGCGGCCTGTTGCTGGGTCATCAACTGGCGCGCATTGGCGTTGATCAGTTTCAATTGTTCCACCGGGCTGCGCCCATCAGCGGCCGGGGTCACGTTCCCTTCCTGCGCCAACTCCCGCAGGCCAGCCACACGGACCGTATAAAACTCATCCAGATTGCCAGAGCTGATGGAGATAAACCGCAGCCGCTCCAACAATGGCACACGGGGGTTCATCGCCTCCTCCAGCACACGCCAGTTGAAGGCGAGCCAGCTTAACTCACGGTTGAAAAACCGCGCCGGGCCTTCGATCTCTGCCGCTGGCAGGGTTTTCGGCGTCGGGCATGGGGCGTTGAGGAAGTCTGCAATGCTCATGGGCAGGTCCTATTGGCAAGGTATGGCGTCAAGATGACGGATCAGCCGCCATCTGCGCAAGGGCGGCGCGGGCGTGGGCCATACCGGGTTTACGCTTCTCACTTAACGCCAGCGCATCCACACGGGCAACAAAGGTATCAGCGGCGGCGAATGAGCGCTCAAGGCGCGCCGCAGCGTAGGCCAGAATACCGGGCGTCAGCGGCAGTTTGCGATCAAATGCGCGTTTCATCATCACCGCCATCAGGAGCGCATCGTCAGGCGCATCCAGCTTTGCCAAACCCGCCTGCGCCATCCGGCTGGCCAGGTCCGGCAGCGCCACACCCCACCGCGATGGCGCCCGGCGTGCGGTCAGCAACAGCGGCGTACCACAATGGGCAAGGGCGTTGTGCAGATGGAACAGCGCCTCTTCCGCTGTGGCGTCCCCAGCAATGGCATCGGCATCCTCAACCACTAACGCAGCCACGTCCGATAGTTCGGGCACCGCCGCCTCGGTCAGATCCCGCGCTGCAACAATCTGCGCCCCCGCCTGCGCGGCCCACACATGGGCCAGATGGGTTTTGCCCGCACCCGGATCGCCGCACAGAACCAACTTGGCCGCCGGCCAATCGCGCCACCCGTCGATCTGCGCCACAGCGCCCGCATTTGCCCCTGAAACAAAAAAGTCATCACGCCCCATCGCCGGGCGCAGGGGGAGGTCAAAGGTCAACTGTTCCCCCATCAGCCCGGATCACTGTCCTGGGCCGGATCGCCGCCCTGCGCCTGATCCTCATCAGACGCAGCAACGCCCTGGTAGAGCAGCCCCTGCTGGTATTGCTCCACAAAATACCGCACCAGCACGCCGATTACCGCAGCAACAGGTACGGCAACCAAAAGGCCCACAAAGCCGAAGACGGTCCCGAACGCCGATAATGCGAAGATCAGCCAGACCGGGTGTAACCCGACAGACGAGCCAACCAGCTTCGGTGTCAGCACGTTACCCTCAACCATCTGGCCCACCTGAAAAATTGCCGCGACAGCGACAACCATCCACCACTCACCCCAGAACTGGAACAACGCCAGACCGATGGCAAGGGCACCCCCCACCAATGCCCCCACATAGGGAATGAACGTCAACACCCCCGCAATCAGCCCCACAACAAGGCCGAATTGTAACCCCACAACCATCAGAGCAACGGCATAAAATGTTCCGAGGATCAGGCAAACCGTGCCTTGGCCACGTACAAAGCTGGCCAGTGTTTGGTCGATACGATTGGCCAACAGGCGGATCGTGGGGGCGTGATCCCGCGGCAAAAGCTGGTCAATGCGCGTGATCATCCGGTCCCAGTCAAGCAGCATGTAGAAGGCCACCACGGGCACCACGACCAGAAAAACAAGGACGTTGACCACACCGGCGGCGGAACTCAGCACCGTTTGCAACAACTCCGCCCCACGGGATTGGATTGTCTCACCGGCCCGATCCAGCGATTGCCGGATCACAGAGCCTTCGTCGAAAGCGTCAGGGAAGCGCTCGGTCAGAAAAACCCGCAGGTTCTCGATGATCCCCGGTGTGGCGTCGATCAAATCATACGCCTGCTGGACCAGCGTTGGCACCACCACAAGCACAGCGATCACCACCACAAGGATCAGGACGACGAAGATGAGTGTTGTGGCAATGGCCCGTGAGCAGCCCATGCGTTCCAGCCGATCAGCAACCGGGTCAAGGAAATAGGCAATGGCTCCCCCCACAAGGAACGGCAGGATCACGTCAGACAGCACCCAAAACACCACCAGAAAAACCGCCGTGGCGAGGCTCCAATAGATCATTTGTTGTCGGGCTGACAGGGCCATGGAAGTGCCTTTCGTGTTGGCCCCCTTGATGCGTCACAGGCGCGGTTGGTGC
>JAESTV010000014.1 GCA_016763475.1 Roseicyclus sp. | reverse complement strand
GTGGTCTGTGAAATCCTGACCGGTGCGGACAAGGGCGCTGAGCGGCGCGCCAAACTGGCCGCTCTGGCGGCCGGCAATATCCACATTCTTGTCGGCACCCATGCGGTGTTCCAGGATGACGTGGAATTTGGCGATCTGCGCCTTGCAATTGTTGATGAACAACACCGCTTTGGGGTGCGCGAACGGGTGCGCCTGTCCCAGAAAGGGGAGGCGGCGGATATTCTGGTGATGACCGCCACGCCGATCCCGCGCACCCTTAGCCTGGCGCAATACGGCGATATGGATCTGAGCGTTTTGGACGAGAAACCGCCGGGGCGCACGCCGGTGAAAACGGCGTTGATCTCCACCTCGCGGATTGATGAAGTTGTCGATCACCTGCGCGGTGCCCTGGCGGAGGGGCGGCAGGCCTATTGGGTCTGTCCGCTGGTCGAAGAATCCGAGGTCTACGACGCCACGGCGGCGGAGGAGCGCTTCAAGATGCTTCGCGCGGCGCTTGGCGACAGTGTCGTCGCGCTGGTCCATGGCCAGCTGGCGCCAAAACAGAAAGAGGCGGTTATGGCCGCCTTCCGGGCAGGTGAGACCCAGGTGCTTGTGGCCACCACGGTGATCGAAGTTGGCGTCGACGTTCCCAATGCCTCGATCATGGTGATTGAACAGGCCGAGAATTTTGGCCTCGCGCAGCTGCACCAGCTGCGGGGCAGGGTCGGGCGCGGGGCGGCGGAGTCCACCTGCCTGCTGATGTACCGCTCTCCCTTGGGTGAAACCGCAAGCCGCCGTCTGCAAGTGATGCGTGAAACCGAGGACGGCTTTCGGATTTCCGAAGAAGACCTCGCGATTCGTGGCGCCGGTGATCTGATCGGCACCGCACAATCGGGCCTGCCACGGTTCCGTGTGGCAGATCTGGAGGGGCAGGCGGGCCTGATGGCGTTGGCTCAGAACGATGCGCGGGCCCTGCTGAGCCTTGATCCGGAGCTTCAGGGCGCACGGGGCCAGTCCGCCCGAGTGCTGCTGTGGTTGATGGAGCAGGACAAGGCGATCCGGCTCCTGGACGTAGGGTAAACGTCACCATACGCACTTTGTTCACAAATGTTCTCATAAAGTTCTTTACAATTTTAGAGGAACATGAGAACAAAGGGACAACAAAGACGGTAACCAAGTTGGAGACGCCCGATGATTACCCAAGCCTCTCAGATCCTCGCCCGCTCGCGTGATACTCTGATGTATGATCTTGCCGGTGTGGTGGCTTTGGCTGTGATGACTGTTGGTCTTTTGCACCTGCCCGGTCTGATCTGACGTCTTTGTACGATTCTGCCTGCGATCCACCGGGTTTCGTTTGTGCGACTTGTCCCCGCTCAAACATTTGCCTCACCCATTGTCCCTGCCTCGGGACACCACGGATACGCATTACTCCGCCGCCATCCCTGTCCGGATGTGCGGCGGTTTTTTTTGGCGAATGGGGGGGCGGATCAAGACCCTTGCAAGGGTCTTATAAATCTCTTGCAAGAGATTTGGCGGCGCTCAGGCGCAGGCGGCGCGTTCCGCCTCAGCCATCGCTTCAGAGGTTGCATCAAGCGCCAGCATGATCGAGGCGTGGCGATTGCGATACTCACGGGCAGGTTCCAGCACTTCATAGCCGGACCACGGCGCGCCGGGCGGGTCACCGCCATCCTTCAACATCGCGCGTAACCCATCACGGGCGGCCTCAACCTCAACCCGGGTGCGGCCAATGACGTGTTGCCCCAACAGAGCCGCCGAGGCTTGCCCCAACGCGCAGGCTTTCACGTCCTGTGCAAATGCCACCACACGCCCATCCTCCAGGGACAGATCCACGCTCACCGTTGATCCGCACAGGGGGGCACGTTTCTTGATGCTTGCCTGGGGCGCGTCCAGCCGCCCGCGAAGGGGAATATCCGCCGCCAACGCCAGAATGCGTTGAGAATACAGCTTGATGAGGTCACTATCACTGGCCATGGCTTTGCCTTTCGGGTCGGTCCTGCATTAAGTAGCCGCGCTTGGACGATTTGCAAAGAGGCGCGCCCCATGACCCAGTTTGACCCGGCAACACTTCGCTATGACGGCAACGGCCTGATCCCCTGTATCGCGCAGGACGAGGCATCGGGTGAGGTTCTGATGATGGCGTGGATGAGCGCCGAGGCGGTCACACGGAGCCTTGAAACCGGGCGTGTGACCTATTGGAGCCGCTCGCGGCAAAGGTTCTGGGTCAAAGGTGAGACCAGCGGCAACGTGCAGGAATTGGTGGATCTGCGGCTGGATTGTGACCGGGATTGTTTGCTGGCAATTGTGCGCCAGAGCGGCCCTGCGTGTCACACCAACCGGCGGGTGTGTTTTTACACCGCTGTGCGGGACGGCGTGGAGGTGGAGTTGATGGCACCGGAGTAGGGGGGCGCTGCCCCCTTTGCGGCCCAAAGGCCGCTTACCCCCGGAGTTTTCCTGCCAAGATGAATGAGATCAGAGCCCGACCATGTGGCGGATATCTTGCGGCGAGGCACCCTCTGCGCGGAATTTGGCGATGGCGCGGGCGTCGTCGCGTTTGGCGAGCCGTTTGCCGTCCTCGTCGCGGATCAGGCGGTGGTGATGGTAAATCGGGGGGGGGAGGCCTAATTCCGATTGCAGGAAACGCTGTAGATACGTCGCCTCAAACAGGTCTTCACCGCGGATGACGTGGGTCACGCCTGAGCAGGAATCATCGAGAATGACCGCAAAGTGGTAACTGGCGGCGAAATTCGGGCGCGCAAGGATGGGATCTCCGACCCGGGTGAGCAGATACTCAGCCGTGACCCTGTGCAAACCGGCGTGGGATGGCCCGGTTTCCTCGAACGTGGGCATTCGAGAGGCCGGGCCGAGTGTTTTCGACAGATCATAGCGGAGGGCATCTGTGTCAGCGCGGTCTGCATAGTTTCGGCCTCTGCAGGTGCCGGGGTAGATGCGCCCATCAGGGCCGAAGTCCGGCACACCCTCCTGAGGAGCGTTGGCGGCAGCGGTAATGTCAGCGCGTGAGCAGTGGCAGGGGTAGACTGCGCCGTGTTGCGCGAGGGTTTCGAGCGTTCTGGTGTAGGCGTCGAAATGTTCGGATTGACGCCGCACCGGACCGTCCCAGTCCAGTCCCAGCCAGCGCAGGTCCTCATAGATCAGCGCCTCCCATTCCGGACGCGCTCGGGATTGATCCAGATCGTCGATGCGCAGCAGAAACTGGCCACCCTGCGCCCGTGCCATGTCATGCGCAAGGATTGCGGAATAGGCGTGGCCCAGGTGCAATGGCCCCGTGGGTGAAGGCGCGAATCGGGTGATCACCTGGCGCGCAGGATGTAGATTGTGGATTTCATGGCCTTGCCCGGCAGGTGGTCGCCGTAGCTTTCATGGATCAGGTCTGCGCCGGACTGGGCGGCCTTCAGGGCGTCCATGTAGCTGGTATCTGCCAGGGTGGCATCGTTGTAGCTGAACGCCAGCAGGCCGCCCTGGGGCAAGGCGTTGCACAGAACGTCAAGGGTGTTGGCGGGGGCGGCCCCAAGGCTGACGACGCCAATTGCGGTGATAATGGCGTATCCGTTGCGCGGCGCATCACCAGGCTGGCTGGCCCATGTGTTGCGGTAGGCGCCGGTTGCGGCGGATTTCTCCAGCATCTCGGGTGTGATGTCGGTGCCGTCGATATGTGTGAAGCCCTGGGCCGCCAGCGCCATGCCCGAAAGCCCGGTGCCGCAGCCGAAATCCAACACAGGTGCGGTTTTGTCCGGCGCGGCCTCAGCCAGGGCACGTGCGATCCGGCCGGGTGTGGCGTAACCCGCGCCCTGCACGTCGGCATCATAGGTTGCGGCCCAGTCCCGGTAGATCGCGCGGGTTTCTTCCGGTGAGCGGGGCTGCCAAAGCGGCTTGTCGAAGCTTGTGTACATGGCGGTGAGGTTAGGCGCGTGTGGCCCCGCCCGTCCAGATCATTCCGTCCAGATCATTCCGGCGTTTCGCGCTGCTTGAGCCAACCGGTCCACGCGGCTTTGGCGCGGTCGGTGTAGGCCTTGTAGCGGTCCTTGCGGCCACGTCGTCCAGCTTTCAGGCCTTCAACAGGGGCAAAAAGCCCGAAATTCACGTTCATCGGCTGGAAGGTCTTGGCCTCGGCGCCGCCGGTGATGTGGCTTACCAGCGCGCCCATGGCGGTGTCCTGGGGCACCGGTGGCAATGTTTCGCCAAGGATTTCGGCGGCGGCAAGGCGGCCGGCAAGCAGCCCCATGGCTGCCGATTCCACATATCCCTCAACCCCGGTTATCTGGCCGGCAAAGCGGATATGGGGCTGCGAGCGCAGGCGCATCTGATTGTCCAGCAGGGTGGGGGAGTTGATAAAGGTGTTGCGATGGATGCCACCGAGCCGCGCAAATGACGCCTCAAACAGGCCGGGGATCATGTTGAACACCGCCTTCTGGGCGCCGTAGGTCATCTTGGTCTGGAACCCGACAATGTTATAGAGCGTCCCCAGTGCGTTATCGCGGCGCAGCTGGACCACGGCGTAAGCCTTGGTCTGCGGATCGTGGGGGTTGGTGAGGCCCACAGGCTTCATCGGGCCAAAGCGCAAGGTTTCGCGCCCCCGTTCGGCCATCACCTCAATCGGCAGGCAGCCGTCGAAATATCCGGCGGTTTCCCCATCCTTGAACTGGGTTTTGTCCGCGGCAAGAAGCGCGTCGATGAACGCCTCGTATTGGTCTTTGGTCAGCGGGCAATTGACGTAGGCCTGCTGCTCTTCCAGCGTCTCACCTTTGTCGTAGCGCGATTGTCGCCACGCGATATCCATATCAATGCTGTCGGCGTAAACGATGGGCGCAATCGCGTCGAAAAATGCCAGACTGTCCTGGCCAGCTTCCCTGGCAATGGCATCAGCCAGGGCGCTGCCGGTCAGCGGCCCAGTGGCAATGATCGTTGGGCCGCTTTCGGGCAGGGTGGTGATTTCATCCCCGATGATTTCAATCTTCGGATGGGCGGTCAGCTTCGCGGTTACAGCCTCAGCAAATGGGTCACGGTCCACCGCCAGCGCCCCGCCAGCGGGTAATTTGTGGCTGTCTGCCGCGGCCATGATAACCGACCCGGCAGCGCGCATTTCCCAATGCAGCAGGCCAACGGCGTTTTGTTCGCTGTCGTCGCTGCGAAACGAGTTGGAGCAGACCATTTCGGCCAGGTTGCCGGTGCGATGGGCAAAGGTTTTCACCTTCGGGCGCATCTCGATGATGCGGACATGGATGCCCATATTGGCGGCCTGCCAGGCGGCCTCGGACCCGGCCATACCGCCGCCGATGATTGTCAGATGTGTCATGGAGTGGGATGTAGAACGTCGCGCAACGAAGGGAAAGGGTCAGCGCCCCATCAGGCCCGCTGGGTGAAACGGCCGGGGTGGTGGGCGGTCAGCTTCAGCGCCGCCAAAACATCAGCGCCGCGAGCAGAAGCCTGCCCACAAGCGCCAGTGCGTCAGTCAGCGCGCCGTTCCATCGCGGATGCGATCCGTTCCTGCGCATCCGATTGGCGGCGGGATTCCGCGAGCAACTCAGTTTGCAGGGCAATCTGCGCCTCAACCAGGTCAATCTGACGTTTCATCAGCGAGGTATAGGAGCCGTCCTTACCCGAGCCCATGCTGCGGGCAAAGTAGATGCTGAAGCCGACGAAAAGGGCGATCAACAGATAGAACGGCCACATATCGAAAAACGGGGACATCATTCTTCACCATCCTCAATAATTTCGGCATCTTCATCACCCTGATCAGCGATATAGGCAACCGAGACAACTTCTTCCTTCTTCGCGGTGTTGAACACCTTCACCCCACCAGCCGAGCGCGAGCGGAACGAAATCCCGTCAATTGGCACCCGGATGCTCTGGCCCGTGGAGGTGGCCAACATGATCTGGTTGTCCATATCCACCGGGAACGAGGCCACCAACGTGCCGCCGCGTTTGGCTTTGTCGATTGCCGCCACACCTTGGCCGCCACGGCCACGCAGGGGGTAGTCGTGGGAGGAGGACAGCTTGCCCAAACCACCGGAGGTGATTGTCAGGATCAGATCCTCAGCCGCAGACATCTCTGCGTAGCGATCAGGCGAAAGCTGGCCTTCCGCAACCGCCTCTTCCTCGTCGTTCTCCACCTCTTCTTCCGGCGCACCGGCCACCGCGCGGCGTTGCTTGAGATAGGCGACGCGCTCTGATGCTTCGGCCTCGAAGTGGCGGATGATCGACATCGAGACAACCTCGTCGTCGGTCCCCAGCCTGATCCCACGTACACCCGTCGAGGCCCGCGAATTGAACACCCGCACGTCCGTTGCCTTGAAGCGGATCGCGCGGCCCTGTTTGGTGACCAGCATCACATCATCATCATGGGAGGCAATACGCGCGTTAATCAGACGCCAGCCTTCGCTGTCACCCTCAAACTTCATCGCAATCTTGCCGTTGCGCATGACATTGGCGAAATCCGACAGCGCGTTGCGGCGCACCGTGCCCCGGTCGGTGCAGAACACCACCTGTAACTCGTTCCAATGCTCCTCATCCCGGTCCACGGGCATGATCGCCGCAATCCCGGTGCCAACGTCAATCGGCAGGATGTTCACAATCGCCTTGCCCCGTGACGAGCGCGAGCCTTGGGGCAAACGCCAGGTCTTCAGCTTGTAGACCATGCCAGAGGTGGTGAAGAACAACAGCGGCGTGTGGGTGTTGGCGACAAACAGTGACGTCACCACGTCGTCATCTTTCATCGAGCCGCCAGCCACACCTTTGCCGCCGCGCTTCTGGGCGCGGAAATCGACCAGCGGTGTGCGTTTGATGTAGCCGCTCTGGGTGATCGTCACCACCATATCTTCGCGCTCGATCAGGTCCTCGTCGTCCATATCCCCGGACCAATCGACAATCTTGGTGCGGCGCGGCACGGCAAATTTATCGCGCACCTCAGCCAGCTCACTTGAGATGATTGCAAGGATGCGTTCACGTGACGCCAGAATCGCCAGGTATTCCTGGATATTGCCAGCCAGCTCTTCCAACTCGTCGGTGACTTCTTTGACGCCGATCTGGGTCAGGCGTTGCAGGCGCAACTCAAGGATCGCGCGGGCCTGGGCCTCGGACAGATTGTAGGTGCCGTCGTCGTTCATCGTGTGGGTCGGATCGTCGATCAACCGGATGAACGGCGCAATTTCCCCGGCGGGCCAGCGGCGGGTCATCAACGCCCCACGGGCGGCGGGCGCATCAGCGGAGGCGCGGATGGTGGCGACAACTTCATCGACGTTGGACACTGCAACCGCCAGACCACACAACACATGGGACCGCTCGCGGGCCTTGCGCAACTCAAACGCGGTGCGACGTGCCACAACTTCTTCGCGGAAATCAAGGAACGAGGTCAGGAACCGGCGCAGGGTCAATTGCTCAGGTCTGCCGCCGTTCAGGGCCAGCATGTTACAGCCGAAATAGGTCTGCATCTGGGTGAAGCGGAACAGCTGGTTCAGCACCACCTCAGGTGTGGCGTCACGTTTCAGCTCAACCACCACACGGACCCCGATGCGATCGGATTCATCTGCCACACCGCTGATGCCGTCGATCTTTTTGTCACGCACCAACTCGGCGATGCGTTCAATCATGCTCGACTTGTTCACCTGATACGGAATCTCGTCCAGCACAATGGCGTAGCGATCCTTGCGGATTTCCTCGATGCGGGTCTTGGCGCGGATGATCACCGAGCCGCGCCCCTCCAGATACGCCTTGTGGGCGCCAGCGCGGCCAAGGATCAGGCCACCTGTGGGGAAATCCGGGGCAGGGATGTAGTCCGTCAATTCTTCCGAGGTCAGATCCGGCTTTTCAATCAGCGCCTGACAGGCATCAATCACCTCGCCCAGATTATGGGGCGGGATGTTGGTTGCCATCTCCACAGCAATGCCGCCGGCGCCGTTGACCAGCATATTGGGGAAGCGCGCTGGCAGAACCGTGGGTTCTTGCTGCTTGCCGTCGTAATTGTCCTGAAAATCGACAGTATCCTTGTCGATATCCGCCAACAGATACGCGGCGGGGGCGTCCATGCGCACCTCGGTGTAGCGCATCGCCGCCGGGTTGTCGCCGTCCATCGAGCCGAAGTTGCCCTGCCCATCCAGCAGCGGCAGCGACATCGAAAAATCCTGCGCCATCCGCACCAGCGCATCATAAATCGCGCTGTCGCCGTGGGGGTGGTACTGGCCCATCACGTCCCCCACGGGGCGTGCGGACTTGCGGTACGACTTCTCGTGGGTGTTGTTGGTTTCGTGCATCGCAAACAGAATCCGCCGGTGAACCGGCTTCAGCCCGTCCCGCAAATCGGGGATCGCACGTGAGATGATGACAGACATCGCATAATCGAGAAACGAGGTCTTCATCTCAGCTGAGATATCTATGCTGGGGCCGGTATATTCGGGCCGCTCAGGACGGGTTTCCCCGTCGGTCTCAGGGGGTTCCGGAGTGTCAGTCATCTGTCCGCCTGTTGGTGTTGAAACACGCTATATTTTGTTGGCTCTCACTATATCCCCACGGGATATGGGGTGCAATGGGGCAGGGGCGTTTTGGCACCGCTCGCGGCGCTCTGCTAACACATTGTTTTCTTTGATTGTTAACCGAAACAAGGCAAGCTGAACCCAGACGGGAGGCAACACACAAGAGGTGCCTGACATGAACGAGACCGAGTTGATGCTGAAAGGATACGGGCTGACCACGGCAGAACTGATCTATCGGATGCCGGATTACCGCAATGTCCTCAATACATTCGTCTGGCAAGAATACGATCTCGCGCCGGATTATCCGAAGCTGTTTGGCTTCATTGAATTCTGGCAGGGTGAGATCGAGGGCCCGCTACATTCGGTGCGCTTTACCCACCGCAAAATGATTTCGCCGGGGGAATGGAGGAACGTTGTGGGTGAAGTCACGCTGCACTGAGCCCGCGCACTGCGCAAGCCCCACCCCCGCCAACCCCGGCCCGGACTGGTGCCGCCCTACCTGATTTGAGGGGAGGTGGGGCCGGGCTGAAGCCCGGTCTACGACATCTCCTTGGCAGACTGGCCCTTGGCAGACCGGGCATTGGCAGACTGGGAGTCACCCCGGCACCGGGGAATTGAGGCCGGGCTTCACCCCGGCATCGGGCGCGCACGTGCCAGCATCCCGAACAGATCTCGGGGATCATCGGGGTCCGCCAACAGATCCAGCCGCTCAAAAAGCCCGGTGTCCTGCAACGCACCGCGTACATAACGCAGGGCCGAAAAATCCTCGATTGCGAAGCCAACACTATCAAACAGCGTGATTGCACGGGCATCCGTGCGGCCCACAGCGGTGCCCTCGATCACCTGCCACAACTCGGTCACCGGATGATCTTCGGGCAGCGCCTGAATCTCACCCTCCACCCGCGTCTGGGGCGGGTATTCCACAAAGATCTCCGAGCGCAGAAGGATATCGCGGTGCAGCTCGGTCTTGCCGGGGCAATCGCCGCCGATGGCGTTGATATGAACACCCGCGCCGACCATATTGTCGGTCAGGATGGTGGCGCATTGCTTGTCGGCGGTGCAGGTGGTGATGATATCGGCGCCCTCAATGGCCTCCTCCGGTGAGGCGCAGGCCACCACGCGCAGCCCGCGGTCTTTCAAGTTGCCCACCGCCTTACGTGTTGCGGCGGCGTCGATGTCGTACAAACGCACCTCCTCCACCCCACACACTGCTTTGAACGCCAGGCACTGAAACTCGGATTGTGCGCCGTTGCCGGTCATCGCCATCACCTTCGAGTCCGGGCGCGCCAGATACCGGGCCGCCATCGCCGAGGTCGCCGCGGTGCGCAACGCCGTCAGCACCGTCATTTCCGTCAGCAGCGTCGGATACCCCGTCGCCACATCCGCCAGCAGGCCAAAGGCGGTGACAGTCTGTAACCCGGCGTGGGTGTTGAGCGGGTGACCGTTGACGTATTTGAACCCGTATTGCTCCCCATCCGAGGTTGGCATCAACTCTATCACCCCGTCAGGTGAATGGGCCGCCACACGTGGCGTCTTGTCGAACGCGGGCCAGCGGCGGAAGTCAGCTTCAATGGCGTCGGCCAATTCCACCAGCATCTTCTCCAATCCAATGGCGTGGATCAGCGCCATCATGTTGGCAACCGAGACAAACGGAACAAACGCGCGGGCGGAGGGTTCAGGCAAGCTCATGCTGCAAAGCTCCCCGAAAAGCCGAAGGTCGGGCGGTCAAACACTTTGCGCCCCATCAAAGACGCGGTGAGGTCAACCATAAGAGAGGCGGTGCGGCCCCGGTCGTCGAGGAACGGGTTCAGCTCCACAAGGTCAAGGGAGGTGACAAGCCCCGACTCGTGTAACAATTCCATCGTCAGATGCGCCTCCCGGAAGGTGGCACCGCCGGGCACTGTGGTGCCAACCGCTGGCGCAATGGCGGGGTCCAGAAAATCGACATCCAGCGACACGTGTAGCGCGCCACCCGCCGCCGCAACCCGGCTCAGGAAGGCCCGCAAAGGTGTGGCGATTCCGGTTTCATCAATGGCGCGCATGTCATGCAGGTCCAGGGGTTTGTCCGCCAGCGCCGCGCGCTCCTGAGGGTCAACCGAGCGCAGGCCGATGATGCACACGTTCTCCTCCGGGACCGTTGCGGCGAGGGCCGGGAAGGCGTCAAAGCCGGGCTGGCCGGTCACATAAGCCACCGGGGTGCCGTGCAGATTGCCGGAATCGGTGCTGTCGGGGGTGTGAAAATCTGTATGGGCATCAAGCCACAGGAGGAATTGCGGGCGGCCCTGCGCGTTTGCGTGGGCGGTGACACCGGCAACAGTGCCCAACGACAGCGCATGATCGCCGCCAAGGAAAATCGGAAACCCCTCATCCATCGCATCCCGAGCGGCGTTGGTCAGGGCCTCACACCAGGCAACGTTTTGTGCCAACTCGTGGATGTGCGCCGATCCCTGGACGTCACGCAACGGGGCAGGGGTGACGTTGCCCAGATCACGCACGTCGCGCCCCAGGCCCTGCAACGTCTCAACCAATCCCGCCACCCGATAGGCATCTGGCCCCATAAGGCAGCCGCGCCGTTGCTTGCCGCAATCCAGAGGGGCGCCGAGGAGGAGGCAGGTCGGTGTCATGGTTTGAGCCTTTCGAAACAGCGTTTCCCCATGATGTTGCGCAGAATGGGTCAGTGAACAGCATGCAGATTGCGCATTTTGGTCGTGACATGCCCTAAACGGAGGTATATTCCGCCGATATGGATATGATTAACCAACGGCTCCTGTCGGCCCTGCGCCGTGACGGACGGGCGTCCTTCTCGGATCTTGCGGCAACCCTTGGCCTGTCACGTGCCACGGTGCGGGTGCGGATGGAGAAGTTGCAGGACGCCGGAGTGATCCGGGGCTTCACCGTGCAGACCGCTCAAGATCTGATGGATGCGCCAGTGCGCGGCCTGATGATGCTGGCGATCTCGGGGCCGGGGGCCGAGCGGGTGATGCACCGCCTGACTGGCCATGGGGCGGTGAAGCAGGTGCATTCCACCAATGGCAAATGGGATCTGATTGTGGAGGTCGGGACCCAGACGCTGGAGGAGTTCGACCGGGTGTTGTTCGATATCCGCCGGATTGAGGGGGTTGAGACCTCTGAAACCAGCCTCTTGCTGAACACCCGCAAAGGCGGGCGGCGGGTTTAGCATTTTGGAGTGCGCAGGCCGGGTGGCGGCGCAAACTCCGCTCTCCGCTCTAACCCTGCCTTCCACCTTGGAACAACCGGGGCGAATTACCCCTGTGGCGGGATCTATCCCGCAGTGGTTTTGCGCCGCGCCGCCATGATCCAGACAGCCGCCAGCACCAGGCTGAATATCCCGTTCCAGCTGGCCATGCTCAGGCCCGCAAACATCCACGCAACCTCGTTGCACAGCACAATGGTGGGCCCGGTTGTGGTGTCGAACAGATCTTCCATCGACAGGCCACCAAGATCCTGCGCCGCGTTCGAACCGCAAACCTGTGGGCCTTGCCACCAGGCGCGCTCCACACCCGTGTGCAGCAGCGCAATTCCTGCATTCACAACCATGCTCAACGCCCCCAGCCACGTAATCACGGCATGTGGTATCGCCACGCCGACCATTGCCAAACCAATGGCAATCCGGTGCGGCCAGCGTTGCCACAGGCACATGGTACAGGGCAGCAATCCGACCCAGTACTGGAACCCCAGCGCCCCGAGGAACAATGCCAACGAGCCGAGACCCGCCAAAAGGATCAGAGTGCGACGGGACATGGTCAGGAAAGATAACATCATAGGAACCTCAAAATATAAAAGCCGCCGCCCAGAAGCAGGACAAACAGGATGAACATCAGGCCGAGACGCCCTTCGATGAACTCGCGGATCGGCTCGCCGAACTTCCACAACAGCCCCGCAACGATGAAGAACCGCAATCCGCGCGCGATGATCGAGGTCACGATGAACATGCCCAACGGCAGGCCGGTCCAGCCCGACATGATGGTGATGACCTTATATGGGAACGGCGTGATGCCTGCGATCAGGACTGGCCAGAAGCTGAGATCGTTGAAACGCTCATTAAACTGCTCGATCCGCTCGACCTTACCCAAGGTCTCAAATATCGGGCGGCCGATCTCTTCAAATGCGAACGCTCCGATTGCATAGCCCAATAGCCCGCCCAGAACTGACGCCACCAAACACACCCCCGCGATCACCCACACACGTGACGGGCGCGCCAGGATCATCGGGATCATCAGCACATCAGGCGGGATCGGAAACACCGAGCTTTCGGCGAAACTCACTAACGCCAACACCCACAAGGCGCGGGGGTGGCCGGCAAATCCCATCGTCCAGTCGTAAAGGCGGCGCAGCATGGTGGCTCCTGCAAGAATCTTCCGGCGATGTGTGTCCCATCGCAGCAGGGGGGGCAAGCGGAGGCTTTCCTGACAAAACGGTAGGATAGCCGTGGGGCAGGGGAGCTACAGCGTGTTGACGACGCCGATTGGTGGAGGTAAGCGACATCCCAAGGGCCCGAGTGGCGGAATTGGTAGACGCAGGGGATTCAAAATCCCCCGCCGCAAGGCTTGTCGGTTCGAGTCCGACCTCGGGTACCAGCCCTTCCCATCATCTCAGTGACGCGGAAATACCGCCCTTTGCGGCCCATGTGGCGTCCATGTGCGCTCATGTGCGCTCATGTGCGGGCGTGTGGGCGTGGGGGCGTGGCGTGGCGGAGGCATCTTGTTCCATTTGTGATCGACGCATGACGCATGACGTTTCAAACCGTTTCGATTCGCCTTGATTCGCCTTGATTCGTTCAAATTCCACCGGGCGCGGCGACACTACCGGAAAGGACCTGTCTAAAAGGATAGGTGTGCGGGCGCCGGGCTGGCCGGTTTCCGACACAGACTGTTTCCGTAACGTAAGTTAACGTTTGTTTCCGATCTCCGAACAATCTTAAGGTGGCTAAGGGGGTGGTTAACGCGGCCACTCGGGCTACCGACTGGAAAACAAGGGAATTCGAGGGCTTCGGGCACCGGTCGAAATGTGGCGGTTCCATGAATCCGAAACAATCGCGGTCGGTTTCGCTATAGTTAATGGCCCCCGGAACCCACCTTCTGCCCCATTCATGACGCAATCACTAAAAGTTTCCCTTCTAATCCACCATAGTTATCCGCTACTCCAGTCTCAGCCCAACTGGGGGCGATGTCTGCAAATAGGCCACGGGGGCGGCCGCACACGATGATCGCGTAAAAACGCGGGAGGGGTGTTGCCGTTTATCGTCGGTCAAGATTGACCGAGTGCGGGAATACGTGCGTCTTCGGCCCCCTGCCAGGGGTACGGAAGCTGCCTTGGCGGGACGAATGTCTCGACTCTCTCCTTACAAATTGGATCAACGTGCTGCGAGCCGCCCTTGAGCCTGCCAACATCGCATAACAGTTGACCATGTATTTTTCCCCGTGGGGGGGGTGGTCGGCGTCCGGCCGACGATAGGAGAGTGCGAGATGACAAATTTTACCGAGCCTTCAAATCTGGACCAGCTTATTGGTCTCTGGGATTTCCGCGCCGGAAATGAAACGGCTGATACGGGCCTGGATGACGGGATCGCCCAGGATGGCGAAACGGTGAACCACCCCGCTGACGGCTCCAACGCCATTGCGGCAACGTTTTCGGGTGATCAACTGATTGTCGGTGCCGGTACCAACAGCAAGCCCACTGTCTTTGACGTCAACTCGGACCCAAACTCCTCCGCTGATGACGAGCAGTTCAACCTTGATCGCGGCACACTTGAGGTGCAGTTCACCCAATCCTCCCACAAGGGCGACTCGAAAGACGTGATCGTGTCGCGCGGCGAAAAGGATATTGATGAGGACGACGAGGGGTTCTTCGAAATCCGCGTGACCGAAAGTGGTCGTGTCGAGGCCTATCACAACACCAATGACGGCGACGCGAAGGTATCTCTGGAGACCAGCAAGGACTTCTTCCAGCCCGGCGACGTTGTGAACGTCAAGTATGCCTTCGACGTTGATACCGGCGTGATAATGACCGTCACCAACGTGACGACCGGCGAAGTCGAGGTGCTGACCTCGGACGAGACCGGCCTGACGTTTGATCTGACCGACAACGACGACGAGGAATTCACCTTCGGCGCGCGCGAAGAAGAAGACGGTGAGTACGACAATGAATTCCAGGGCGCTATCGATTACGTTGCGCTCTATTCCACCGACGACACACCTGACGCCGAACCCGACGGGATCGTTGATGGTGAGGATTTCGCCGAAATAATGACCCCCGGCTACAACGACGACAACGCGCCCACCGATGGTGGCGGCGACATGATCGACGGCTCCGATGGTCTGGATGATGTGATCAAAGGCAACGGCGGCGATGATTCCATTGAAGCTGGCCTGGGTGACGACACCGTTTATGGCGGCGAAGATGGCGACACCATCCTTGGCGGTCTGGGTGATGATCTGATTTACGGCGACGATGCGGGCCTTGGGAATGGTGCGGTTCGGGAGAGCTTTGAGTGGGACCTCGCGCCCAACGACAATGCCAACGACTTCAGCCAGGACACCGGCAATGTAACGGTCGATTTCCGCACGATTTCAGCGTCTTCCGATGTGGAAGACGAAATCGCAAGCAACACCCAGAACGTCGCCGACATCGACAGCGGCACCGAGACGGTGGATGAAAACTCCTCCCTCGACAGCACCACCTACGGCAGCGGCAATCAAGCCACGTATGAGCTGGGCTTCTCTGATCCGGTTGAGAATGTGTCGTTCCGCGTCAATGACATCGACGGCGACGGCGTTGTGAAAATTCAGGCATTTGACGCCAACGGCAACCCGATTGAAGTGCAATTGGTTGGTGGCTCCGATCTGACCCTTCTGGACACCGATGGTGTTGCGGGCGCCGACACCGCTGACAGCGATGGCGGTTACGATTCCGACACCTCCAGCGATTATTCTGTCCTTGTCACAATTCCGGGCCCGGTGTCCGAGATCCGCATTATCCACTCTCAGGATGGCGGCAACAATTCTGGCATCAACGTCACGGATGTGTTCTTTGACGTCCCCAATGTCTTGAACAGCCCCGATGGCGACGACAGCCTGGTTGGCAACGCAGGTGACGACACAATCTTCGGTGAAGGCGGCGATGACACCATCGTTGCAGGCGCTGGGGATGACGTGACCGGCGGCGAAGGTGACGATCTGATTGTTGTGGACGCGAATGAGATCGACGGCGCAGGCACCAAGACCTCCGGCATCAACGTTGACGGCTCCACCGAGGGCACCGACAATGACACCCTCGATCTGACGGACTTCGAATACTACCGCAATCTGACGGAAACCAACGATCCCGACGGCGACAGCACCTCCGGCACGGTTGAGGTTCAGAACGCGGATGGCGACTGGGTCCCGGTGACCTTTGCCGAGATCGAAAACCTGATCCTGCCTGACCCCGAAGTCACCACTGACGGCATCGTCGACGGTGAGGAATTCGGCGAAGTGATGGAGCTTGGCTACGACGACGCCAACCTGCCCACTGACGGCGGCGGTGATCTGATCACCAATGATGCCGACGTCATTGAGGGCAACGGCGGTGACGACGAGATCGACGGCGCCGGTGGCGACGACACGATCCGTGGCGGCACAGGTGATGACACCATTGCAGGCAGTGACGGCACCAACGTGCTGGAAGGCGGCTCGGGTGACGATGTGTTTGTTGGCGGCGATGGCGCCGACAGCTTCCAGGGCAACCAAGGCCAGGATAACCTCGATTACTCCGACTCCGGCGCAGCCGTAAATGTTGACCTGAGCACCGGTGCCCTGTCCGGTGGCGACGCTGAAAACGACACTATCGCTGGCGGCATCGACGGTGTGATCGGGTCCGAGTTTGACGATACCCTGACGGGGTTCAATCACTCCGGGTCCACTCCTGCGGATACCTTCACCAATGAGTTTTTCGGCGAAGGCGGCAATGACACCATCTCTGGCATGGGCGGCGACGACCTGCTGGATGGCGGCGCAGATGACGACGTGGTTGATGGCGGCGCAGGTGACGACACCGTCACAGGCGGCACTGGTAATGACGATCTGATGGGTGGCGACGGTGATGACACCGTCGAAGGCGGCGCTGGCTCTGACACATTGGACGGCGGCGACGGCGTAGATCTGCTTTCGGGCGGCGACGATGATGATGACATCATCGCAGGCTCCGGTGACACCGCTGAGGGCGGGTCTGGTGATGATGAATTCACCATTGATGCCTCTCTGCCGGGTGACAGCGTCATCACGATTGTAGGCGGTGAAACCGGCGAAGACCTGAGCGATCCGACCAATGGCGGTGACGGCGATACCCTTGACCTGCGTGGCCTCGATCTGGTGTCCCTGAACTACACCCCCGGTGATCCTGAAGCTGGCATAGCCATCTTCAACAATGACGCCAACGAGCCGGTCACAATCAACTTCTCCGAAATCGAGAATGTGCTGTATGATCCGATGCCTGACGGCGTTGTGGACGGCGAAGAGTTCGGCGAGAACATGGGTCCGGGTTATAACGACGACAACCTGCCCACCGATGGCGGCGGCGACATGATCGACGGCTCCGACGGCGACGATGATGTGATCGAGGGCAACGGCGGTGATGATACAATCAACGCCGGCCAAGGTTCGGACACCGTGTCCGGCGGCACTGGCGATGACTCCATCCTTGGCGGCGCAAGCAACGATGGCGATGAGCTGGACGGTGACGAGGGTGACGATACCATCCGCGGCGGCGGCGGTGAGGACACTATCGACGGCGGCGTCGGTGACGACAGCCTTGATGGCGGCGCCGATGATGACACCATCACCGGCGGCGACGGCAACGATGAGATCGTTGGTGGTGACGGCGATGACCTGATCATCGCGGGTGATGATGGCTCGCCGGATCGTGACACCCCCCCAATTCTGGGCTTCCTGGGCATTCCGGGGGATGCCGATCCTCATAATGACCGTGACACCGTCAATTCTGGCGAAGGCAACGACACTGTCTTCACTGGTGATGACAACGACTTGGTTAATGCCGGCACCGGCGACGACGAAGTGGACGGCGGCTTTGACGATGACACCATTGACGGTGGCCAGGGCAATGACCTGATCATCGGTGGCGAAGGCTCCGACAGCCTGCTTGGCGGCCAGGGCGACGACACCATCTACGGCGGCATCGGGCCTGGCGCGGACAGCCTCGACATTGCAGATGACGGTTACCTGTCACCCATCGGTCCCGATCCGATCACCGACAACGGTGATGATTTCATCGACGGCGGTGCGGGCAACGACCTGATCTTCGGCAACGATGACGATGACACCATCCTTGGTGGCACCGGCGACGATACCATCTCGGGTGGGGTCGATAACGACTCGATCTCCGGTGGCGCTGGCGACGACGATCTGTCCGGCGATCACGGTGATGATTTCGTTCGCGGCAACTTCGGTGACGATACGCTGGAAGGTGGCCGAGGCTCCGACACCCTGCTGGGTGACGGTGATGATGACCTGATCATCGGCGGCGCTGGTGACAGCATTGTCGGCGGCGGTGACAGCGACACCATTATCATTGACCAGAACGAAGTTGACGGCGACGGCGAAAACGATACCGCCATCTACGCTGACGGCTCCGGCCACGGCGATGACCGTGACACGCTGGACCTGACCGATTTCGTGGCCCACCGGAACCTGGTGGAAACACCGGACGGTGACGGTGACAGCACCTCCGGCTCCGTTGAAGTGCAAAACGATGACGGCGAATGGGTCCCTGTGACCTTCGTGGAAATCGAAACCCTGCTTCTGCCCCCGGCGGCCCCTGATGGGATTGTCGATGGTGAAGAAACCGGCGAAGTCATGGAGCTTGGCTACGACGATGCCAACCTGCCCACTGACGGCGGCGGTGATCTGATCACCAATGATGCGGACAGCATTGAGGGCAACGGCGGCGACGATAGCATCCAGGCAGCTGGCGGCGACGACTCTGTTGACGGCGGCACCGGTGACGACACCATCCGTGGCAATGACGGCGACGACAGCCTGATTGGCGGCGCGGGTGAAGATAGCATCGTCGGCGGCACGGGTGATGACACAATCGACGGCGGCGAAGGTGACGACACTATCACCGGCTCCATTGGCAATGACTCAATCACCGATCTTGAAGGCAACAACGTCATTGATGCCGGTATCACCGGCGCCCCTGATCGCGGCTACCCGATCATCGGCGGCCCCGATGCGGATCCCAACGACGACAAGGATACGGTCACCACGGGTGCTGGCGACGACACCATCACCACTGGTGACGATGACGACGTGATCAATGCAGGTGACGGCGACAACGTCATCGACTCAGGTTTCGACGACGACAGCATCACATCCGGATCGGGGGATGATTTCATCACCTCCGGTGAAGGCTCCGACACGGTCAATTCCGGCGACGGCGATGACACCATCTACGGCGGTCTTGGCCCGATCCTCGGCGGCAACGCCAACTTGATCGACGAAAACGTTGATCCCACCCGCAACGACGACATCCTCGACAACGGTGATGATGAGATCAATGCCGGCGCAGGCGACGATGTGGTCTTCGGCGAAGATGACAACGACACCATCGACGGCGGCGCCGGTGACGATACCCTCGACGGCGGCATCGACGACGACACCATCTTTGGTGGCACCGGCGATGACGTGATTGTTGGCGGCCAGGGCGCAGACAGCCTTGACGGCGGCACCGGCGACGATGTGTTCAACGTTGGCACCTTCACCGATCCGATCTACGGCGACGAGTACGTCGAAGGTGTGGGTGACACGATTGTTGGTGGCGAAGATGTGGGTGACGGGGATGAAGATACCCTCGACCTCACCGGCTCGGGTTCGCTCAAGGTCCTGTATGAGGACTCGATTGACCCAACCGGAACATCCGGCGAGTCCGGTACCGTCATCTTCTACACCGATAACACCCAGACCACCGAAGCCGGTCGTCTGGAGTTCAAGGAAATCGAGAACGTGATCCCCTGCTTTACGCCGGGGGCGATGATTGCCACTCCGAAAGGCGAGGTTCCGGTTGAGAGCTTGCGCGAAGGTGACAGGGTCATCACCCGTGACAACGGTATCCAGGAGATCCGCTGGACCGGAAACCGGACCCTGAACCGCGCCGAACTGGCTGAGGGTGACAACCTCAAACCGATCCTGATCAAAGCTGGCTCCCTTGGGCACAATTTGCCCGAGCGGGACATGCTGGTCAGCCCGCAACACCGGGTGCTGGTCACCGGCGAGACTCCGCAACTCTACTTTGAAGAGAGCGAAGTTCTTGTGGCAGCCAAACATCTGGTCGGCAAACAGGGCGTAAGCATCATGGATACGATGCGCACAACCTACATCCACTTCATGTTCGATCGTCATGAAGTTGTGCTCTCCGACGGTGCCTGGACCGAAAGCTTCCAGCCCGGCGATCAGAGCCTGGGGTCGATGGGTGAGGTGAGCCGCGACGAAATCTTCGCGCTGTTCCCTGAGCTTGCGACCGTAGATGGTTTGACGGATTACGCGGCCGCTCGCCGCTCTCTCAAGGCTCATGAGGCGAAGCTCCTGCAACTCTGAGTGAGCCTTAGGGGTCGCGTGTTGCTCGCACCACGCGCGGCCCCCCGGACACTGTAACTACATCCAAAGCGGCACGGATTTCGTGCCAGCGACGGACGATCCCAGGGGCTGGGATCGTCCGTTTCGCGTTTTCGGGGGTGATTTTACCCTAAAGTACCAAATGGGACGAGTTAGGGCTCGGATGGACCTATCTGTTGGCGCGCCAGTTGACCCAATCCTCGGGTGTATCAAGGTCCGTCACGGCGCGCTGACCCGCAAGCGGGATCATCGCCACATCGCGGGCGTGGGCCTTCAGGATCGACCTTGCCCCTTCGTCGCCCCGTAACTTGCGAAGGTGTTTGATGAATTTGGATGCGAAAACAACAGGTTGCCCCGGCGTTCCGTTCTCAGCGGCGGCTTGAACAATTGGTGCAATGCCTTGGCTGTGCAGGCTGAGAAGAAGGTGGATATCAGCGGCCATAATCTCTGGCATATCCGCCAGGACGATCATGATACTCTTGTTTTTCAACCC
>JAESTV010000161.1 GCA_016763475.1 Roseicyclus sp. | reverse complement strand
GTAACGATCTGAAAGATCAAAGAAACCCATCTGTGCCATGGTCGCCATCCCTCCGCTGCATCATGGCGCGATTCTACAGCGTGCTCAGATCAGGCGCAATTTTTCGAGGTGCCCTACAGTGTTTGGCTGATAAAACCCGGTAGTTCCTGAAGGTCAGGCAATATGCCATCAATCGCACCAATCATCTGGGTGTCGGATACATTGGGTTTTGCTTGCCATTTTACCAACTCCGCAACATGTGTTTTTGTCATTATTTTCCCTTCTGTTCGAAGATTTTGTGCACATAGGTGCCGGAAACGGAGCGATTTACAGCGCGTGATAGCCCTGCCGGATCAGGTCCACCAACGCATCTACAGGCTCGGCCACGGACAAGTCCGAGCGATACATGTTGATCTGAATACGGGGCAGCGTCGGCAACGCGCCATTGTGTTGGATTATCATGGAGTAAGGCGATTCCGTACCCTCGATGACGGCATGAATTGCCAGATCGGCGCTGACCGATACCTCCACGGTGCGCAACGAATCCGATTCCACCGCCATCTCCCATGATATCCCCGCCGCATCCAGCGCCGCCAGCGCAGGGCCACGGAAGATACACGCGCCTTCAAACGCCAACCGCAGCGGGCGCTGCTTCCACATCTGCCCCTCCTCTGCGCCAATCCAGACCATCGGGCGCTCCAACAACGTCTCGCCACCACGATCCAGATTTTCCTCTGTGGTCAGGATCACGTCCGCTTCCCCACGTGCGAAAGCGGTCTTCAGGTTCAGGGTGCCCATCGACAGCAGGTGCACCTTCATCCGTGGGTAAGCGGTGTTAAAGCGCTGCAATACCTCTGGAAGGGCCGGGTAGACGATGTCACCTGGCACCCCAAGGTTGATCTCTCCCTCATATTCATTGGCCGTCAGACGGCCCAGAACCTCGTCGTTCAATTCCAGCATCCGACGCGCATAGCCAAGCATTTGTTCCCCCGTGCCGGTCAGGGTCAGCTTGCGCGTGCTCCGGTCAAACAGCGACACATCCAACGCTTCTTCCAGGCGTTTTAACTGCATGGAAACCGCCGATTGGGTGAGGTTCAGGAAGCCCGAGGCTTTGGTGACGCCGCCCGCATTAACCACCGTGACAAACGCCCGAAGTGAAGTGAGATCCAGATTTCGCGCCATTCATCAATCCTTGTGATGTTGCTCTTCATAAATATTCGTTATCAAAATGTCGTCGTGCCACCTACATATCACGTATCGGAATGCAAAACACCCGCTTCGTCACAAAAATGGAAAGGTACCATCATGGCACATCTGCCCCTGTCTCGCCCTCACCAGGCCCCCTTCTCCGACGTTGTGGCGGCCTGCAAACCCATGGTCCAACTGACCTATTTGCAGCGTATCTTCGGGGTGTGGCGTCAACGCCAGCAGTTGAGCCGCCTGCCCGCCCACAGGCGTGACGATATTGGCGTCAGCATCGCTGATGTCACCCGCGAAACCCAACGCCCGATTTGGGATGTGCCCCAGACCTGGCGGCGCTAAAAGCCACCCAAAAGCACACATCAGGAAAAAATTTCGGCCCTTGCAGCACTTGCAGGGGCCGATTGCTTGAAAAACCCCTCAACCTGCACGATATTCCACCCTGAGGCGCCCGAACCCGGGCTCACAGTTTTTTGCCCACAGTTCTTTGGAGGAACCCATGGCTGAATATCAGACGATGCGGTCGCAAGGCATGGCCAACTCCGCGGCGGAGTTGAATCAGGGCCTGCGCGCCCATATGAACAAAGTCTACGGCACGATGTCGGTCGGCCTGCTGATTACGTTCGCCGCCGCCTTTGCGATCGGGTCCAACGCAGCGCTTTTGTCGTTGCTGTTAAACTTCGAGACCGGCTCGCCAACAATCCTTGGCTGGGTTGTCATGTTTGCACCCCTTGGCATGATCTTTGCCTTTGGCGCCATCATCACCCGCGCCTCGGCCGCCGCGGCGCAACTGTTCTTCTACGTCTTCGCGGCCGTTATGGGCATGTCGATTTCGTACATCTTCGCGGTTTATACCGGCGCGTCGATTATGCAGTCGTTCCTGGTGACCTCCATCGCTTTCGCAGGGCTGAGCATGTTTGGCTACGTCACCAAACGCGATATCTCGGGCTGGGGCGCGTTCCTGATAATGGGCCTGATCGGCGGCATTGTGTTGATGATCGGCTCCATGGTGCTGTCCTCCGTCTGGGGCATTGTGATCCCGGGTTTCGACCTAGCGCTGTCCGCATTGCTGCTGCTCGTGTTTGCGGGCCTCACGGCTTACCACACCCAAACGATCAAGCAGGATTACATCGACCATGCGCAGCATGGCGATAGCGAATGGCTGGCGAAATCCGCAATCATGGGTGCGCTGAACCTCTACATGTCGTTCATCAACATGTTCATGATTATCCTCAGCTTCCTGGGCAACCGCGAGTAAGCTGACCGACTACAACCTGCAAAAAGGGCCGGGATTTCCCGGCCCTTTCTTGTTGCGCCCCCAGTGCCACGGGGGCACGGCAGGCGTGCAGTCGGGCGGCCTTGGTTGGGTGCCTTGGCTGTCATCGTGACGCTATGGATCGCCACACACCCACGCCTGAGCGGTGCGTTACAAGGCATCACCGCTGCGGTGGTGGGGGTGATCGCCAACCTGTCGATCTGGCTCGCCCTCAACGTCTGGTTCGCGGCTGTGGAGCGCAATGCCATTGGCCTTTGGGTCCCGGACCCCAGCACAATCAACCTGACTGCAATTGCGGTATCGGCCCTTGCCGGAGCCTTGTTTTTATGGCGCAAAATGGATCTGCTGCCAGTGCTTGCCCTCAAGGGCGCCGCCGGGATCGTCGCCAGCTACGTCAGCCCGGGCATTTGAGTGTTGACACCACCCCACTGCCCGGTAAAAGGCGCGTCTCTACCCAATTGATGCGTGAGCGGCCAAGACCCTCCGCCCCGACGCTACTCAGGAGTTCAACCCATGGCGAAACCAGTCACCATTAAGATCCGCCTCAACTCGTCCGCCGGGACGGGTCACTTCTATGTCGCCAAGAAAAACGCCCGCACGATGACCGAGAAGATGGTGGTGCGAAAGTACGACCCCGTGGTGCGCAAGCATGTCGAGTACAAAGAAGGCAAGATCAAGTAAGCCTTCTTTCTCCAGACCGACATCAGGGCCGCGCCGAGCAATCGACGCGGCCCTTTTTCTTTGCCCGATCACCCCAATTCCGGTCAGGCAACCATTGGCAAACGGAGGACAAGCCATGGTGCATGAGATCACGATACGGGCAACAAACACAGGTGATCTGCCTGCAATCGACAGCCTTTTGGCGGCAGCCTATCCGGTGTTGTTGAAGCCGGATTATCCGCCGTCGGTCCTTGTCACTTGCTTGCCGCTGATCACCCGCGCGCAACCGGCACTTCTACGCTCTGGCACCTATTACATGGCTGAGGACGGGGACCGGCGTGTGCTGGCTGCGGGTGGCTGGACCCATGGCGCGCCACAGGGCGGTGTTGGGCCTCGTGATGTGGGCCACATCCGCCATTTTGTGACGGATCCAAGCGCTGTGCGCCGTGGCTTGGCCCGCGCGATCCTTGAACGCAGTTTTCGCGCCGCGCGCACGTCTGGGGTCCGGTGGATCATGTGTCAGTCCACCCGCACGGCTGAGCCGTTTTACACAGCCATGGGGTTCCAGCGGCGGGGAGAGATTGAGATCATGTTACGCCCCGGCATTGGCTTCCCGGCGGTTGAGATGATCCGCGCACTTTAGGGAATTGTCGGCGGGGTGATGGTTCCAAATCGGCCTGAGTTAGTCCCATTTGGTACTTTAAGCCTCGGGAACGGCTTGCGAATCGGGGGGTACTCAGGTTTGGTCGGCGGCCTCACTCGGCCGGAAACATCTCTGTCGTTGCGTCATCGGAAACGCCGGTTTGATCTTCGCAGGCCTCCTCACGGGGGCGGAGGATCAGGCCAATTGCGACCGACAACACCACCGTTGTACCGACTCCAATGTAAAAATACGCTGGAAAGCCCAACCCAATGGCCGCAAGACGCGGCAATAGAAGGAAGTGTACGGCGACATAAGACGCCAGGCCCGAAAACGCCACGCGTACAACGTCGCGGACATCGATTTCAGTTTTCTTGTTCACAACTTCATCCAATTCAGTCCTGTTTCTTTAATCAAATTGACGGCCCAATCGGGCCGGAAAAAGGCGAAGACGTGAAATTCGTGCGCACGCGGCCTCACGCCCGCCTTGCGACACCGTGCGCCCACAGGTAAACCGCGCCCGAGCCCTGACAGGATCACAAGAGGATTTGGCCGATGTCCATTGATGTAGCGACCGCCGCCAAGGTCGCAAAACTCGCCCGCATTAAGGTTGACGAGGATGCCCTGCCGGCGCTGGCTCAGGAATTCAACGCAATCCTTGGCTTCATCGAGCAACTCGAAGAAGTTGATGTTTCGGGGGTTGAGCCGATGGTCTCGGTCACGCCCATGGACCTGCCGCGCCGCGTCGATGTGGTGACGGATGGTGACCAGCAGGCAAAGATCCTGTCGAACGCACCTGATGCACGCGAAGGCTTCTTCTCGGTCCCGAAGGTGGTGGAATAATGAGCAACCTCAACACGCTAACTATTGCTGCCGCTCGGGACGCCCTGCGCAAGGGAGACCTCACGTCGGTTGAGCTGACCACCGCTTGCCTGAGCGCAATTGATGCCGCTGACGCCCTCGGCGCGTTTGCCCACAAGACGCCAGAGCTTGCATTGGAGCGGGCGGCGGCGGCTGATCTGCGGATCAAGGCTGGTGACGCGCCGGATATGTGCGGCATTCCCCTGGGCATCAAAGACCTGTTCTGCACCGAAGGTGTGCCGACGCAGGCGGCCTCCAAAATCCTTGAGGGGTTCTTGCCGGAATACGAATCCACGGTGTCGGGCCAGCTGCGTGATGCCGGTGCCGTGATGCTGGGCAAGTTGAACATGGACGAATTCGCCATGGGCTCGTCAAACGAAACCTCGGTTTATGGCAACGTGGTGAACCCGTGGCGGGAGGGGAATTCCGAGACAGCACTGACGCCGGGCGGGTCTTCGGGCGGCTCGGCCACCGCCGTATCCGCTGACCTGTGTTTGGCCGCAACCGGAACCGACACCGGCGGATCAATCCGCCAGCCCGCCGCTTTCACCGGCATTGTGGGCCTGAAACCCACCTATGGGCGGTGTTCGCGCTGGGGTATTGTGGCATTTGCCTCATCCCTGGATCAGGCCGGTCCGATGACCAAAACCGTGCAGGACGCGGCAATTATGGGCCGCGCGATGATGGGCCATGACCCAAAGGATTCGACATCCGCCGATCGGGCCGTGCCGGATTTTGAGGCGATGCTGACCGGGGACATTCGCGGCAAAACCATCGGAATTCCCACGGAATACCACATGGACGGGATGCCCGGCGAGATTGAGAACCTGTGGGCCGAGGGGGCTGCGATGTTACGTGATGCCGGGGCCGAGATCCGCGATATCACCCTGCCCCACACCAAATACGCCCTGCCCGCGTATTACGTGATTGCGCCAGCCGAGGCATCCTCCAACCTTGCGCGGTATGACGGGGTGCGGTTCGGATACCGCGCCAAGATGGCACCGGAGGACGGTATCACCGAAATGTACGAGAAAACCCGCGCCGAAGGCTTTGGGCCGGAAGTGCAACGCCGGGTGATGATCGGCACCTATGTGCTGTCGGCAGGTTTTTATGACGCCTACTACAACCGCGCCCGCCGGGTTCGCGCGTTGATCAAACGCGACTTTGAACAGGTGTTCGCGGCTGGCATCGACGCCATCCTGACACCCGCCACCCCATCCGCCGCGTTTGAGTTGGGCAAAGAGGTGGCAGACCCGGTGGAGATGTACCTTAACGACGTATTCACGGTGACAGTGAACCTTGCGGGATTGCCCGGTATTGCGGTGCCAACCGGGGTGGATCGCAACGGTCTTCCACTGGGGTTGCAGCTGATCGGCAAACCCTGGGAAGAGGGTGAATTACTGAACACCGCCTATGCGCTGGAAGCTGCCGCCGGGTTTGTGGAAAAGCCCGGGCAATGGTGGTAGGTTACCCGGCAATTATAGAGACATGAGGCTTGAGTGATGATTTCCCTGCGTTTTCTAACATGTACCTGTCTGGTCCTAGGGGTTCTTACGGCCTGCGACAGCGTGCCCAACGATGTTAATCCAGGGCAGCAGACGCTGGATCAACAAGGCATTCAGGGGCGTCAGGCCGGATTGAACGGCCAGATTTCCACCGCTGTGCGTCAAACACCTTCAGCGCCGGGGGGGGTGTCGATCGAAGCCGGGGCCACTGGGGACGTGACATTCCTTGATCCCAACGACCTCGCGGCCCGCGCCGAAAGTGCGATTGCGGAGGCTGAAGGCACGGTTTCAGGTGGCGGTGTTTTCGAGAACATCCAACCCCAGCAAGCCTCGGACGTGTTGCCGCCGCCGCTGATCCCACGGGTGGCCGCGTTTGCGATCCGCACCACCCATCAGCCCGGTGAACGCCAATGGCGGCGCAACCCGCTGCGCCGTGATGGTGCTGCAACCTGTGCCCAGTTCCCCAGCCGTGATCAGGCTCAGGACCGGTTCCTTGCTGAGGGAGGGCCAGAGCGCGACCCACTGGGCCTTGACGCGGACGGGGATGGGTTTGTCTGCGGGTTTGACCCCGCAGACCTGCGTGCCGCTGCGGCGGCTCCTGCCGTGACATTTGATGTTTTGCCGCCGGTTGACGGATAACTCTTTGATGAAAAGCCAGAATTTCGGAGAGCGGCGAAATGGCCTGCGCCCGGAACTGGTTGTCCTCCACTACACTGCGATGGCTGATTACGCCGCAGCGGCCCGCGCCCTGTGTGACCCTGGGCGTGAGGTTTCGGCCCATTATCTGATTGGTCGAACCGGGGAGGTTTTGGCGCTGGTTGATGAGCCGATGCGCGCCTGGCACGGGGGGGGCCGGGGAATGGCGTGGCCGCGGCGATGTGAATTCGCGCTCGATCGGGATTGAGTTGGACAACGATGGCGTCACGCCGTTTTCGGAACCGCTGATGGCGGCGCTGGAGACCCTGCTGCCGGGTATAATGGCCCGTTGGAATATTGCGCCGGACGGGGTGATTGGCCACTCGGACATGGCACCGGGGCGCAAGGTTGACCCCGGACGGCGGTTTGACTGGCGACGGCTGGCGCGCCTGGGGCTTGCGGTCTGGCCTGAGGCCAGCACCCCATTGGCTGTTGATCCGGTCCGGTTTCGGGCGGATGCGACGGGATTTGGATATCAGGAGATGCACGATGATCTGCTGCTGGAAATCGTGCGGATGCGGTTTCGACCATGGGCAAGTGGGCCGCTTGGCGGTGATGATTGCGCTGTGATGGCGAACCTGGCGGCGCGTTTCGGCAAGTAAGTAAGGGGTAATTGGGGGTGAATGCGTTTGACGGGGG
>JAESTV010000160.1 GCA_016763475.1 Roseicyclus sp. | reverse complement strand
GCGCCCGAATTGGGCGCGCGAAAAGGGAAACCCCCGCCATCATTGCCGGACGTGGCGCCACCCACAAGGGTGACGCTCAGATCCTCTGCGCCGACCTCCTCCGGTACGATGCCCACGCTGTCATTGGACCACACCTCAACCGCGTTGGCGGAAAAGTAGAGGTTGCCACCATCCGCCTCGCTCAGCTTGATCACGTGGCCCCGACGGGCAGGCGTGCGGATAGCCGGGGCTGGGATCAGCGCCAACAACGGCAAGCGGGTTTGTTACGCCACAAACGTGCGGATCGGTTGGCGCAGGGCAAGCGGATTGGCGCGGATTGTGCCGGGGGGAGAGCGGTTGATGCTGCACCGGAGGCGTTGCGGCGCCCCCGGTGCGATGGCGTCACTCGGTCCAGCGTACGCCGGTCAGGTCAGTTGCCTGGGTGGGCGAATTTGCCCACAGACCTTCGATATTGGCGTTGGCCACGCCGGTTTTGGCCAGTTGAAACAGGTATGCGTTGACGTACTCATCCGAGATCATCTGCTGCGCCGCCTGGTTGATCCGGGTCCGCTCAGCCGGGTCGGAGGCAACGGAAAGCTCGTCCATCAACCCCTGGAACGCGGCGCTGTCGTATTGGAAATAATACTCGGGCCGGGCGTAGATGTTGATGTCGGCGGGTTCGGTATGGCTGACAATGGTCAGGTCAAAATCGTAGCCGCGAAACACCTGTTCCAGCCACTGCGCCCACTCCAGATTGGTGATCTCGGTCTCGATCCCGACATCACGCAGCTGGCTGGCGATGATCTCACCGCCACGGCGCGCATAAGAGGGCGGTGGCAACATCAGGCGCAGGGTGAGGTTTTCAACACCCGCTTCGGCCAGCAATTCACGGGCGCGCTCTGGGTCGAAGTCCGAGTTGCCGGTCAGGTCAAGGTAGTCTGGATTGTGCGGCGCGAAATGGGTGCCGATCGGGGTGCCGTAGCCAAACATTGCACCGTCGATGATATCCTGGCGATTGATCGCATGGCTGATCGCCTCGCGGACCAGCGGATTACTCAGCGGCTCCGCGCCATTGTTCATCGCCAGGATTGTCTCCCCCTCGGTGGAGCCGACAATCACGTTGAAGCGCGGATCGGCCTCAAACTGGGCCAGGTTTTCGGGGGCGGGGAAAACCGGGAAGGCGTCCACATCACCGGCCATCATCGCAGCAAACGCTGCGGTCGGGTCCGAGATGAAGCGGAACGTGGCCTCGGTCAGCGCCGGGGCCTCACCCCAATAGGCGTCGTTGCGGATCAACGTCACGCTGTCACCCTGGGCCCAGTTTTCAAACTGGAACGGGCCGGCGCCGATGGGGTTGGTGGCGTTGCCCTCAGCCGAGGCCGGGTCCACAATCACAGCGTCCCCCCACGCCATATCGAACAGGAACGCCCCGTCGGGACCATCAAGGGTGACCAGAACCGTGGTGTCATCCACCGCTTCGGCGCTGACGATATTGGCAAACAACGCGCCTTGGGCATTGGTGGATTCGTCGGCGCGGGCGCGATCAAGGGAGAAGACAACGTCATCCGCGGTCATCGCCTCGCCATCATGGAAGCTGACACCCTCGCGGAGGGTGAAGGTATATTGGGTGCCATCCTCGGAAATATCCCACGAGGAGGCGAGGCCGGGAATCACAGAGCCGTCAGCGGTGAAACGTGTCAGGCCTTCAAACACGTTGGAATAGACAATTTCATCAATTGCGGCGGCGGCACCGCCGGTGGGGTCAAGCATCGGCGGTTCAAGCTGCATCCCGATGGTGATCGTGGTCTGTTGGGCAAACGCGGCGCCGGCGGTTAGCGCAAGCACAGCCACGCTGAGGCGGAGGGTTTTGGTCATTGTCATCTCTCCCAGAGGTCTTGGTTTTCACCAGTGTGCCGCAGGGAGGGTGGGGATTCCTACCGAAAAGTGCGGGGATGTGGAGTTAGCCCCAGGATCGGGGTGTTGTTATGCCAAGGTCCTTAAGCCCTTCGATCTGGGTGGCGATGTCATCAGCGAAGCGCTCAGCCAGCCCATCGGGTATCGGGTGGGGCGGCGAGGGGTTGACCACGCGACTGACGATATCGTCTGGCAAGTTGTGGCTGGGCAGGCCCAGAAACCGCTCGATATCGGCGATGAAGCCGCGTGGGTCCGCGGGGATTCGATCAAAGAAATCAACGCGCAGGCAGTCCGGGGTGAGGGCCGCCTGCATCCGCGCCACCGCCGCGGCGTAATTGGTGTGATCGAGGTAATCGCCACCGGTTCTGATGTGATCTTCCAACTCGTCCAGCGACCATTCGTTGAGCTTGTGGGAGGCATTTTGCATCTTCAGATGGAACCTCACGTGGCTCCACAGCCGATCCATCGGCTCACGTAGGGTGTAGATGACCCGCAACCTGGCGGTGCGGGCGTGAAGCTCAGCCCAGGCCTCAATGGGCAAAAGAGCGGTGAGGTTGGAAAATTCGGCGATCCAGCGCGCGCCCCCGCGATGCACAAAAAGATTGTTGAACCAGGTGTCATCCACGGGGCCGTTTAGCCAGTTGGCGGTCCATTGCACCCGTTTTTGCAGGGTCGGGCAGGCCGAGATTTCCGGGTCAAACGCCAGATACGCCTTGGCGCGGCGCATGCGGGCGCGGTCGGACAGGATGTTGGCATTGATGTGGCGCGCGTACAGGTAGTGAACCTCTTTCTCGCGGCAGAAATGGATGTCCGGATGGCGGTGGAGCGCATCATAAATCCAAGTGGTGCCCGCCTTCATGGCGCCGACACCAAGAAACAGGTGATCGAAGGTCTTCTCGTCGGGCACGGGCCTCGCCCCTCACGTTAGATCGCCCACCACAGAACGCAGTACAGCGCGCACTACGCCGCCGGAACGGCGCTTGTCACAGCGAACCGGGCGCCGCCTGTGGATAGGTCGAAACCATTACAAATGTGTTACGAAATTTGTGTCCGTCCCGGAGAATCGCCGTATGATCACACTCAAGGCGCGATCGATAAAAACGGGGGTCAGATAGGGACATGCTGAGATCAGAAGATATTTTGTCGATGGACCGGGATCATGTGGCGGCGTTCATCAAAGAGCAGACGTCTGCGAAGACGCTGAGCGTGTTGGTCAGGCGGCTTAACGAAGAGTTGCTGGAGGGTGACGAAACCGTGCGGCAGATCGCGTCGCGTGCGTTGCAGCACCTGGGATTTCCAGAATACGCCTGAGCGCCATCTTATTATAGAAGAAGCTCCGCCAATGTCAGCGCCATGACCTTGGCGCTGTCTTCCATGTCCTGCACCCCGACCCATTCGTCCGGTTGGTGGGCAAGGTCCAGAATGCCGGGGCCATACGCGATGCAGTTCTTCAATTTTCCGATCCGGTCGATGTGCTTTTGGTCGTAAGTTCCGGGTGACACCACGAATTTCGCCTGCGTTCCCAGTACTTTGGTAATCGCCGCCGCCACCGTCTTCACAATTGGCGCATCCCGGTCCGTCATGGTGGGGGGGACGGTCCAAAGCTCGATTAATTCATATGAGAACTCTGGCCGCTCGGATTTGACCTTCTCCAGAACCGCCACAATTTCGGCCCGGACCTCATCGGCATTTTCTTCTATAAGATAGCGCCGGTCGATGGTGATCTTGCAGCGATCCGGGACACAGGCGGCCGGGAAGCCGGTGAAACCATCCTCGGGAACAGGCTCGCCGCCGTGGATCGAATTGATGTTGATTGTGGACTGCTTCGCGCCTTCGGGCACCACCGGCATGTCGGTGCGTTTGGTGGCGAGAAGTGGGAACAGGCTGGCTTCCATCTCTTCCAGCACGGCACCCATGTGGCGGATGGCGCAATCGCCGAGGAACGGCATCGAGCCGTGGGCGATGCGGCCCTGGGTCTCGATCTCGGCCCACCAGACGCCGCGATGGCCGAGGCATATGCGGTCTTTGTTCAGGGGTTCGGGGATGATGACGTGCTGCACCCGGTCGGGGCTGAAGTATCCTTGCTCTGCCAGATAAGCCACGCCGCCGTAGCCGCCTGATTCCTCATCTGCGGTGGCGCTGATCTCAATTGCGCCGTTGAAGGTGGGGTAGATGTCGAGGAAGGCTTCGGCGGCGACGATCGAAGCCGCGAGGCCGCCTTTCATGTCACATGCGCCGCGCCCATAGATGCGCGCGCCGTCTTCAGCAGACGCCACAAGTTCGCCGCCAAAGGGATCGCGGGTCCAGCCGTGGCCAACGGCGACAACGTCGTGGTGGGAGTTGAAATGTACACATTCGCCGGGGCCACTCTCAAAACGTGCCACGAGGTTCCAGCGCGGGTATTTATCGCTGTCAGCGGGTGCGCCGTGGGCGCGGATCAGCTCAACCGTGAAGCCACGTGTCTTGAGGCGGTCCGCGAGGTAGTCGCAAATCTCGCGATAATGCAGGCCCGGCGGGTTCAGGGTCGGGATGCGGATCAGATCCTGGGTCAGAGTGATCAACTCATCCCGGCGGGAGGCTACGGCAGCCAGAAGGGCGGTGTTTGACATGGCGCAATTTTGCGCTGCACGGGCAGTGGCTGCAAGCCCTGCCATTTGTTCAGCCTATCCCCTATATGTGTGGGGCACATAACAAGAGGAGCATGCAGACATGTTTGGACTGGGCCGGGTGGCGATTGTGATGATGGTTGGGCTGAGTGTTGTCTACATCTGCATGTTCTTTTACTTGCGCTCCGGCGCGCGGATGCGGTTGGAGGAAGATTGGGTTAATCAGGGGCGTCCCGGTGAGCGGGAGGCGTGGGTTGAGCAACGAATTGCGCCAGTGGCGTCGCGGATAAGGGTCTGGCTGGTTCTTGGCGTCTATGTCATTCCGGTGATCGGACTCACTGTCTTTGTCTGGTTGAGCAACTGAAGGAACGCTGCTGATGCGCTGGCTCCGGGTTATAGTGTTGTTGATCGTTGTTTTGGTGCTGAGCGGGTTTGCCCACTACACGTTGCCGCAACGCGACATCGTGAGGATCACCGACACAGATGTCATTCGAACAGACTTTTCCGGCATGAACCGGATGTTCTATGCGCAGGGCGATAGCGGGAGCGCAGAGACCGTGAACCGTGATCTGCGGATCATCAATACGATCCGTGCCAATGGCCGTGATCTGGTGTTCCGGAATGAAGATACCGGGTTCGGGTGGCCGCCGTATTTCAAGCTGGATTCGGCGGATTTGCACGCGGAGGCCTCGCGCCTTGCGCGGGAAGCGGGAGATCAGTGGTTTGCGATCACCCATTATGGGTGGCGATCCAATGTCCTGTCGATCTACCCGAATGCGATTTCCATCACCCCTGTTGCGGGCCCGGATGTGCGGCTGATCCCTTGGTTGAACATCGTGATTCTGCTGGTGATGGCGGCGCTGGCATTCATGATCTGGCGCATATGGGAGCGGTTTGAGGACCGGGTGATTACGCCGATTGTCGACCGGGCCGCCGTGCGGTGGGCGAAGTTGAAGGATCGGCTTAGCGGGCGGTAACGTGTTGTTGGGCAGGCTCAGGGGCGGAGCCGCTGCCGCCTCAAGAGCGGAGCCGCTGCCGCGGCATTTCTATTCAATATTGGCTGACGTGAGCCCGAAACCGATCTGGTGGCGTGTTTTGTAAGGTCTGGATGCCCCCCCTAACTGCGGCAAAGCCGCTTATCGGCAATGGACGGGAGTTTTTCGGCGAAGATGAAATGGAACCGATTATTCGCCGTAGGGGATCCAGATCGTTTTTGTTTCGGTTCCTGCGGTGAGGAAGGGGTGGAGGTTTTCCGACGTCCAGTCAGGGTTTCCGGCGTGATTGATCCACGTCCGCTTGAGGTTGCTGGCGGAGGCTTTTTCCAGCGCTGCGTGGTTGGTGTGAGGGGAGAAGGACCAGAGCGCATCAACCTCCATATGGCCTGCGAGAGTTGGGGCGAGGTCGGCGTGGGGACCGGTGACGATGTTCACCACACCCGGCGGCACGTCGGAGGTGTCGAGGATCTGGTAGAGGTCGGTGGCGGCCAGGGGGGCTGTTTGGCTGGGGGCCAGAATGATGCGATTTCCCATGGCAATGGCGGGTGCGATCAGGGCGATGGTGGCTAGGAGCGGTGCGTCATCAGGGGCGAGGGCGGCGATGATGCCGGTGGGTTCCTTCATCGCAAGGGCGACGCCGCGGATCGGGACACCTTTTGCGGTGCCGTCAAACTTGTCGGCCCAGGCGGCAGCGGTGAAGAGGCGGGTGATTGCGGCATCAACTTCGGATTGCGCTTTGCCGTGGGAGGTATCGGTCAGGTCCTGGATCCGGCGGGTGAATTCTTCGGCGCGGGCGGAGAGGTTTTCGGCGATGTAATACAGGATCTGGGCGCGCAAATGGCCGGTGGTCTTGGCCCATTTGGCGGCGGCTGCGGCGGCTTCAACTGCGTTGCGGATGTCCTTGCGGTTGCCGAGGCCGGTGTGTCCGAGAAGGGCGGCTTTGCGGGAATAATGCGCCTGAGAGTAGCCGCTGTCGGGGCGGGTCTGTTTGCCCCGATGAACATTTTTGCGGTGCGGTCGAGGTCTGCCACCTCTGGTGATGCGGGTGCGGGTGCTGGGGGGATCGGTTTGGCGGGCAGCGCTTTGGCGGTGGGTTTGAGGTAAGCGGACAACCCTTCCCAACCACCTTCGCGGCCAAAGCCGGATTCGCGCATACCACCAAACGGGGCGGCGGCATCGAACAGGTTGGTGGCGTTCACCCAGACCACACCTGCCACCAGTTTCGGCGCGATATCGAGGGCGAGGTTCAGGTTCTCGGTCCATACCGTCGCGGCGAGGCCGTACCGTGTGTTGTTGGCGATTGCCACGGCCTCGGCTGGCGTGCGGAAGGTGGTGGCGACAAGGACCGGGCCGAAGACCTCTTCGTGCATCAGCGGCGAGGCGGTGTGCAGGCCGGTGATCAGGGTCGGCGGGTAGAAGCAGCCGGTGTCTGGTATGGTGACCGGCGCCTGGTGGATATCGCCGTCGCTGGCATTGACCAGTCGCGTAATTGTGGCGTGTTGGATTGGATCCACAATCGCGCCGATGTCGATACATTTATCCATCGGGTCGCCGAGGCGCAGGGTTGCCATGCGAGCCATGAGGCGTGTGTAGAAACCCTCGGCGATGCCTTCCTGGATCAACAGGCGCGACCCGGCGCAGCAGACCTGACCCTGGTTGAACCAGATCGCATCAACGAGGCCTTCAATGGCGCTGTCGATGTCGGCATCCTCGAACACGATGTAGGGGGATTTGCCGCCCAATTCGAGGGTCAGGGACTTGCCGGTTCCGGCGGTTTGTTCGCGGATCCGGCGGCCCACGGCGGTGGAGCCGGTGAAGGCGATTTTTGCGGTGTCAGGATGGGTGACGATGGCCTCACCCGTTGCGCCGTTGCCGGTGACGATGTTCACCACGCCTTTGGGCAGGCCCGCCTCACGGCAGATATCGGCGAAGAGAAGGGCGGTGAGGGAGGTGTATTCGGCGGGTTTGAGGACCACCGTGTTCCCGGCGGCCAGTGCGGGGGCGATCTTCCAGGACAGCATCAGCAGTGGGAAGTTCCACGGGATGATCTGGCCACACACGCCAAGCGGGGCTTGATCCGGCGCTTCGCTGTCGCGGAGTTGGGCGAGGCCTGCGTGGTAGTAGAAATGCCGTTGCGCCAGAGGCACGTCGATGTCGCGGCTTTCGCGGATTGGTTTGCCGTTGTCCAGCGTCTCTAACGTGGCGAACAGGCGGGCGTGTTTTTGCAGCAAACGCGCGAGGGCGTAGAGGTATTTGGCGCGCTGGTGGCAGGTAAGGCGCGCCCATTTCGGGAAGGCGCGTGTGGCGGCGTTGACGGCTTGCTCGACATCTGGCGTGCTGCCTTGGCTGACCTGCTCCAGTTCGGTTCCGGTGGCGGGGTTTTTCGTGGCAAAGGTCTCACCCGGCGCGGTGAAGGCACCGTCGATGAAGTGGCCGAAGGTGCGGTTGTGCTTGCCAATCCAGGCAAGTGCTTCGGCGCCGCTTTCGGGGGCGGGGCCGTAATCCATGGTCTCGAAGATTTCGCGTGTGGTCATGTCAGGTGCTCCAGCTGTGAGCTAGTTGCAAGGGTAAGCGTCGGCGATCGAGGTGATCGCAACGCTGAGGCCGGTGGCAGCCCCAAGGTCTGGGTCAGAGGTGAACGCCTCACCCGCGAAATCAACAAAGGTGTCGATCAAATCAGCACGGGTTGTCCCGGTTGGGGCGCAGGACTGCCCCGAGTGGGCCGCCTGATCGTTTGCGGCTTGTATGAACCCGGCGCAAAAGGCGACCCAATCGGCCTCGGGAGATCCGCAGATCTCAAACAGGGTCTGTGCGTCCATGGATGTCTGGGCATAGGGATGGGTTGGAAGCACGCAGACTAAGACCGCTGCTAATGAAAGCGGCGCGCTGTACTGACGAAGCCTTTGAAGGTGAAACATCTGCCTATCCCATCGGGTGCCGGTAACCGGCTGAATATTGCCCGGTCACGTGATGTTCCAACTGCCGCTCGATGTCGCCCAGAAGGGAGGATGCGCCGAAGCGGAACAGGTCGGGTTGGAGCCAGCGGTTGCCCAACTCCTCCTTCATCAGGCTCAGGTAGACCAGCGAGTCCTTGGCTTTGGAAATCCCGCCTGCCGGTTTGTAGCCGACCTTGAAGCCGGTGCGCGCCTCATAGGCGCGGATGGCGCGGATCATGGTGAGGGATACCGGCAGGGTTGCGTTGACGGTTTCCTTGCCGGTGGATGTCTTGATGAAATCAGCCCCCGCCATCATGCAGATCAGCGACGCGCGCGCGACGTTGCGCAGGGTGCCAAGTTCGCCAGTGGCAAGGATCGCCTTCACATGGGCCTCGCCACAGGCGGCGCGGAAGGTGCGCATTTCGTCGTAGAGAGCTTGCCAGTTCCCGGTCAGCACGTGGCGACGGGAGATGACGATGTCGATCTCGGCGGCTCCGGCGGCGACGGATTCCTCAATCTCTTTCACCCGCAGATGGAAGGGGGACAGGCCCGCCGGAAAGCCGGTGGAGACGGCGGCGACAGGGATGCCGGTGCCGTGCAGCGCCTCAACCGCGGTTTCGACCATCTCGTGGTAGACACAGACGGCCCCGGTGGTGATTGCAGGCAGGCCCAACGCGTCGAGGATATCGGCGCGCACCGGGTGACGGGCTTTGGCGCAGAGGCGGCGGACCCGGCCTGGGGTGTCATCACCCGAAAGGGTGGTGAGGTCGATGAGGGTGACCGCCTTGGCCAGCCACGCGGCCTGATAGGCCTTCTTGACGGAGCGGCGACCGGGAAGCGTGGCGGCGCGTCGTTCAATTGCGGACGTATTGGCCTGCACCCGCGCGACCCAGTCGAGATCAAGCTCCATCCCCGCATTACGTGGCAAATGCACTTGCGGCAGCAGGTCGGACTGCGTTGCGCGAAGGGTGGCTGGATTGGTTTCAGTTTGGGTCATGTCATGCCCCTTGGGCAGGCGGAAATGGATGTGCAAAGGGTCTCATGCCATGGGCACAAAGGCAAGGTTGACCAAACGGTCAAATTTTGGATGCCTGTGGGTTTGAGGTATTGGGGCCGGGTGTTTTGGGGCCGGATGCTTTGGGGCCGGATGCTTTGGGGGTCGAATGCACGGGGCCGACTGCACGGGGGCCGAATGTGTGTGGGGGGGCGTGACAGCCATGGCCCCGCAAGGTAACAGGCTCGTAACTGGAGGGTGCCATGCCATTTGATCGTTCCATCAAGATCGCGCCGTCGATCCTTGCCGCCGATTTCGCAAATTTCGGGGCTGAGGTGCAGGCGGTTGAGGCGCAGGGCGCTGACTGGATCCATATCGACGTGATGGATGGGCATTTTGTGCCGAACCTGACGTTCGGGCCACCGATGGTGAAGGCGCTGCGCCGCCATGTGACGACGGTGATGGATGTGAATCTGATGATCTCGCCGGTGGACACCTATATCGACGCTTACGCCGATGCCGGGGCTGACGTGTTGACCGCCCATGTGGAAGCAGGGCCGCATATCCACCGCACCTTGCAGGCGATCCGTGGCGCGGGGATGAAGGCGGGGGTGGCGCTGAACCCCGGTACTCCGGCAGAGGCCGTGGCGCAGGTGCTGGACCTGTGTGATCTGGTGTGTGTGATGACCGTGAACCCCGGTTTCGGCGGACAGTCCTTCATCGACATGAGCGGGAAGATCACCCAGTTGCGCCAGATGATCGGCGACCGGGAGGTTCATATCGAGATCGACGGCGGCGTGGATGTGAAAACCGCTCATGGCGTGGTTTTGGCGGGCGCCGATGTGCTGGTGGCAGGCTCAGCGGTGTTCCGGGGCGGATCGGTGTCGGACCCTGCGCCTTATGGCGAGAACATCCGGGCGATCCGGGCGGCAGCGGGCGCGTAGCAATGACAAGGGCGTTTTTGGTCTAATCCAGCACCTTATTTGCAGCGTTCTTCTTTCGGATAAATTGCAGTTTTTGGCGCAAATCTGTCGACTCAAGTGAGCGGTATTTTCCGCCCGAGAAGTGGGCGAAATCCAGAGCGAGTCCGGCCTTGATCAGTTCCGCCCCTAAATCGCGCCCATCGGGCAGGAAGCAGGTGCCGACGACGCGGTCATAACTGGTTTCTCCGGTCAGCTTTGCTGTCACGATCTGGCCCTTGCACAAGCGCATCATTTCCCACTTGGACTTCTTTCCCCAAGGCTCATCAAGTTCGGGCGCGTCGATCCCTGCAAGACGGATTTTGATCCGCTGTATGGCGATGGTATCGCCATCAATAACCCAGGCACGCCCGCGCAGCTCTCGACGGCGGACATGGCCTTCATCGTAGGGGGCGGGGCGTGCCTGGGTTATTGATGGCGATACCATCGCCATACAGCGGATCAAAATCCGTCTTGCAGGGATCGACGCGCCCGAACTTGATGAGCCTTGG
>JAESTV010000159.1 GCA_016763475.1 Roseicyclus sp. | reverse complement strand
GCGCACGCCGGTCTTGCCGCCTTTGTGGGCGAACCGGCTGTCAGGCACACTCAGGGTAGCCTCGGTCAGAATGGTCTCGATTGTGCTGTCGTAGGTGTCACGAAGGCTGGCCGGGTCCGGCGCAATGCCGGCCTCAAACAGGGCGGTGTCGATTTCGTCGGATGTGAAGACTTCGCCCACATACGGATAAAGCAGATTAAGCGCCGTTTGCATCTTTTCGCGGCTCTCAGCGGTCCCGTCACCCAGACGGATCACCAGATCGGCAGAACGTTCAGCGTGATAGGTGACTTCCTTCTCAGCCTTGGCAGCGATAGCGGCGATCCGGTCATTGGTACTGTCTTTGAGGGCGCGAAGTTGTGCCAAGTGCCAATGGTCAAACAGAAATTGCCGCATCATCGTTTGGCCGAAATCGCCATTCGGCTGCTCAACCAGCAAGCAACAGCGGAAATCCCAAGCGTCGCGCAGCATTGCGAGATTGTCAGCGGAGTGGCCTTCGCCCTTAACCTCAGCCGCCAGCCCAAGCCACATCTGGGTCTGGCCGATGAAGTCCAGGGCGGTGTTGGCAAGTGCGATGTCCTCTTCCAGGATCGGGCCTTTGCCGCACCATTCGCTGAGGCGATGGCCAAGGATCAACGTGTTGTCCCCCATTCGCAACAGAAACTCGAAAAGTGCCTTGTTGTCAGCGGGTTCCATTACATCGGGCCCACTTCTTTGGGGATGTTGAAGAAGGTTGGATGGCGATAAACTTTGTCTTCTGCCGGGTCATACAGCGGCCCCTTTTTCGACGGGTTGGACGCCGCGATGGAATTGGCAGGAACCGCCCAGATGCTGATGCCTTCGCGGCGGCGGGTGTAGACATCGCGCGCATGTTTGATTGCCATTTCAGCGTCGGGCGCATGGAGGCTGCCCACATGCCGGTGTGATGCACCGTGCTGACCACGGATGAAGATTTCCCACAGGGGCCACTCACGTTTATCTGTCATTTGAAGGACTTACCTCTCATCTTGCGCCAAGGATTTTGCAAAATCCTTGAAAATCTCTTGCAAGAGATTTCCCGCGCTTGGCTATTCGGCTGCCACTTGGGCGGCGGCTTTCTTGTCTGCATGTGCGGTCATTGCGTCGCGCACCCATGCGCCGTCGTCCCATGCCTTTTGGCGGGCGGCGATGCGATCAACGGAGCAGGGGCCGTTACCTTTGAGCACGTCGAAGAACTCGTCCCAATCCGGTTCTGAATAATCGTATCCGCCTTTTTCATCGTTCCATTTCAGGTGCTCGTCGGGAATGCTCAGGCCCAGATATTCGGCTTGAGGTACGGTCTGATCGACAAACTTCTGGCGCAGCTCGTCGTTGGTGCTTATTTTTATTTTCCATGCCATGCTTTGGGTGGAGTGGACGCTTTCCTTGTCGCTGGGTCCAAACATCATCAGCGATGGATACCAAAGACGATTCAGCGCGTCCTGAGCCATATTCTTTTGCGCGTCGGTGCCGTTGCACATCTTCATCATGATGTCGAAGCCCTGACGCTGATGGAAGGATTCTTCCTTACAAACCCGTATCATAGCCCGCGCATATGGCCCGAAGGATGTGCGTTGAAGCGGCACCTGGTTCATGATCGCTGCGCCATCGACAAGCCAACCAACAGCCCCCATATCGGCCCAGGTCAGGGTTGGATAGGCGAAGATGGAGGAGTATTTCATCCGACCGTCAAGCAGCATTTCCGTCATCTCATCGCGGGAAACTCCGAGGGTTTCGGCGGCGCAATAGAGGTACAACCCGTGCCCCGCCTCGTCCTGCACTTTGGCCAGCAGGATCGCCTTGCGCTCTAACGTTGGCGCCCGCGTGACCCAGTTGCCTTCAGGCAATTGGCCGACAACCTCGGAATGGGCATGTTGGCCGATCTGGCGGATCAGGGTTTTGCGGTAGCCGTCCGGCATCCAATCTTTCGGCTCTATTTTCTCACCCGCGTCGATGCGGGCCTGAAATTCGGCCAGCTTCACAGGGTCGTCCTGCGAGGCCTCAGATTTCACCATTTGAGCGTACATGGGATGTTTCCTTTTGGAACCAGATGGTCCCATTTGGTACGATAGGGTCTGGAACTGCTTCCATTTGGGAGCACGGTATCAACATTCGTGGCCGCGGTCCATTTTTATGTTACCGAGTACCGCAGACACGTTTTTTTTGTAACGCTTTAGTCTTTGGGCCGCTTGTCGACAACCCGCCGCGCCTTGCCGTCGCTGCGCTCAACCGTGCCAGGGCTGTGGACGATTATCTGCGTTGAGACGCCGACGATTTGTTTGATCCGATGTTTGAGGGTCGCGGCTTGGACGGCCTTTGATTCGCCGTCAGCGAGGTTCGGCAGGCTTTCCACGTGAACCCGCATGGCATCCATATGGCCGTCAGAAGACAGCTCGATCTGGTAGTAGGGCGCGAGGCCCTCGACACTCAGCACCTGTTCCTCAATTTGGGTGGGGAACACGTTGACGCCGCGCAGGATAATCATGTCATCAGATCGCCCGGCGACCTTCTCCATCCGTCGCATGCTGCGCGCGGTTCCGGGAAGTAGCCGGGTCAGATCGCGGGTGCGGTAGCGGACGATCGGCATGCCCTCTTTGGTGAGAGTGGTCAAAACCAGTTCCCCCATCTCCCCATCCGGAAGAAGTTCGCCGGTCTGAGGGTCGATGATTTCCGGGTAGAAGTTATCCTCCCAAATGTGGAGGCCATCTTTGGTTTCCACACATTCGTTGGCGACGCCGGGCCCTAAGATTTCAGACAGGCCGTAGATATCGACAGCGTGTATGTCGAAGGCGCTTTCAACTTCATCGCGCATCTTGTTGGTCCACGGCTCGGCCCCGAAAACGCCGATTTCCAGCGAGCTGGACCGCGGATCGACACCCTGTCGGCGATACTCCTCCAGAATGTTGAGCATGTACGACGGCGTTACCATAATCGTGGTTGGGCGAAAGTCCTCTATGAGAGTGACCTGCCGCGCGGTCATGCCGCCAGACACCGGGACCACGGTGCAGCCCAGTTTCTCGGCCCCTGCATGGGCACCGAGACCGCCGGTGAACAGGCCGTAGCCATAGGCGTTATGCAGCAAATCGCCCGGCTTCGTGCCCGATGCGCGGAGTGAGCGGGCGACCATATTGGCCCACATATCGAGATCATTTGCGGTGTAGCCGACAACCGTGGGTTTGCCAGTGGTTCCCGAGGAGGCGTGGATGCGCAAAATCTGTTCGCGGGGCACTGCAAACAGGCCAAATGGGTAATTTTCGCGCAGATCAGCTTTGACGGTGAACGGAAATTTTGCGAGGTCCGCAAGGGAGTGGATGTCGTCGGGATGGAGACCTGCGGCGCCAAACTGCTTCCGGTAAAACGGCACGTTGTCGTAGGCGTGGCGAAGGGACCATTTCAGGCGTTTGAGTTGCAGCGCCGCAATTTCATCCCGAGAGGCAATCTCAATCGGGTCCAGGGTTTCACGGGCGGGTGTGAGATCTCTCATACGTTTTCCTCGAACAGGTGTCCGCCAATGGCGCGTGAGGCGCCGCGGAATAGGGCGATAGTTTCGCCGGTTTGGTTGGTGACGCACACATCGGTGATGCCAGAGCGGCCTTTGAGCGTCGTTTCGCTGGCGGATGCCGTGAGTGTATCGCCCAGGCGCACCGGCGCAAGAAAGCTGATTGTGTTGTGTTGGGCGACGGTGGCCTCGTTGCGGGAGTTGCAGGCGAACGCAAACGCTGAGTCGGCCAACATGAAGGTCACGCCGCCATGGCCAATGCCGTGGCCGTTGCAATGGTCTTCTCGGATCAGGAGCGTCAGGATCGCGCGGCCTTCGTCGATGTCGGTGATCTGCATCCCAACCCAAGCGGAGGCGCGGTCGCCGCTCCACATCGCTTTTGCGCTACGCTGGGCGCGTTCTTTTGGGGTGATCGCGCCTTGCCGGGCGCGTTCTTTTGGGGTGATCGCGCCTTGCTGGGCGCGTTCTTTTGGGGTGATTGCGCCTTGCCGGGCGCGTCCATCAGCAGACATACGAAAGCCCTTTCAAACTCACACTTGCGGCACCCTGTCTTATTCGTCAAAGTGTTACAAGATTTTTCGGGAAGGGAAGATCATGCAACGTGTTTCCAGCTTTGCGAAAGGCGTTTGGGTGCCATCCGGCTCCGGAGCGCGGATGATCGCGGATGCCTCAACCGGTGAAGTGATTGCCGAGGCCGGTAATGACGCGCTGGATGTGGGCGGCATGATCAGTTTCGCACGGGACGTTGGCGGGCCCGGATTGCGGGCGTTGGATTTCCACGACCGGGCGCGGATGCTGAAGGCTTTGGCGGTGCATCTGAACGCCCATAAGCAGGCGTGTATGACCTGTCACTCACCACCGGAGCGACTCAGGCGGATCATGGGTTTGACATCGATGGCGGCATTGGAACGCTGTTTGTGTTCGCCTCCAAAGGGCGGCGTGAAATGCCCGAAGGACATGTGCTGATCGACGGCGGGTTTGAAGCGCTGGGGCGCACGGGTGCGTTTGGCGGGCAACATATCTACACGCCTCGTCTGGGTGTGGCCCTCCATATCAATGCGTTCAACTTTCCGGTTTGGGGGATGCTGGAGAAGATCGCGCCGGCGTTGCTGGCGGGGGTGCCGTCAATTGTGAAACCGGCCACTGCTACGTCTCATGTGACAGAGCTGGCGGTGCGCTTGATGTTGGACGCGGGTGTACTGCCCGAGGGTGCATTGCAGCTGATCACCGGTGGGGTTGGTGATGCGCTGGACCATCTGGATGCGCAGGATGCGGTGACATTCACCGGCTCGGCCACCACGGCGCGGATGTTGCGGGGGCATTCGGGGTTGCTGGACCGCGCGGTGCCATTCACCGCCGAGCAGGATTCCCTGAACGCTTCGATTCTGGGGCCGGATGCGGCGCCCGGAACCCCGGAGTTTGATCTGCTGGTGAAAGAGGTTGTGCGTGAGATGACCACCAAAGCCGGGCAGAAATGTACGGCCATCAGGCGGGTCATTGTGCCGGATACAGCGGTGGGTGCGGTGATCGAGGCGGTATCGGCAAAGCTCGCGAAAATCACCGTTGGTGATCCGCGCCGCGAGGGTGTGCGGATGGGGCCTGTGGTGTCGGTCGCGCAACGCCGGGACGTGCTGGAGAAGGCCGCAGTGATTGGCGGCGAGGCAGAGGTTGTGTTTGGCGGTCAGGACGGGTTCACGGCCTTGGGTGACATGGAAAGCGGCGCGTTTGTTGCGCCGACCTTGTTTCACTGTGCCGATCCCGACGGGGCACGGCACGTCCATGAGACGGAGGCGTTCGGGCCGGTGTCCACGGTGATGGGCTACCGGGATCTGGATCATGCGATGGCCCTGGCGAACAAGGGAAAGGGCAGCCTTGTGGCGTCTCTGATTACCCACGACCCAGATGTTGCGCGGGAGGTCACATTGGGGATCGGCGCCTGGCATGGGCGGGTTTACATCAACGATCGCGACGCGGCGGCGGAAGCGACGGGCCACGGCG